>JAFWZN010000061.1 GCA_017522345.1 Clostridia bacterium
GCATGTACGGCAAAATCGCGCGTTTTCACAAAGCGCAGCGACTGAAAACGCTTCCCCTTTCCGATCCCCGCCCGGAAATTCCGAAGAATTTCAGGGGATCGGCCCCTCTCATCAAAAAAGGCACTTTTTTGATGACTTGACGAAAAAATGCCGCTGTTTCGCGGCATTTTTTCGTTGATTACAGATCCGCCATTTCGATCAGATCCGGCAGGTATTTTTCGTAGCCCTTATTTTTGAATACATAGGTTTGATCCGCTTTGATGAAAAATTCCTTTTTGCCCTGAAGACCGTAATCCGAGATGGCGGTCAGGGGGATTTCCAGCCAAGGCTTGGGGCCTGCGCCTGCGGCTTCCCTTGCGAGCGCACCGATCAGGCCGAACGCTGCGCCAGCGACCGCGCCGGCGGCGCTGATACGCGTAAAGAGGAGGCGCTTATTGGTAACGGTCAAGGAATAGGCGTATTTTTTATCCGGTTCCGGCGAAAGAATCAAGACTTCTTGGTTGGATTTTATCGTTTTTTCGCCCGGAAGCATTTGCCATTTTTTCATGGATTCGTCTGCGTAGCGAACCTTGGGCGCGTTCACGCTCTTCCGGGGTGCGGGGGACGGAGCGGCGGAGTGAGAAGCGGAGTAAGAAGCAGACGAAGCGGCAGATCGAGCAGCGGAGGGAACAGAAACTTTCTCGCCGCAGTATTCGCAAAATACGCTTCCGACAACGTTCAGCTGATGGCAGCGCGGGCACTCGACCCTGGCGGGCTTGGGCGTGTTTACGCTCGGCGTCCCCGTGATTTTCTTGCCGCAGCTTTCGCAGAATATGCTGCCCGCTGCATTCGCACTTTTGCAGAAGGGGCAGATGAGTTCTGCCGGCTTGGGGGCAGGCTTAGGCTCAGGCTTGGGCTCGGGCTTGGGCTCGGGCTTAGGCTCGGTCTTGGGCTCGGGCTCAGCTTGTTTGCTGTGCGCGGTGGAATCAGCCTCCGCGTTCAGACCGAGGGATTCCTTGGCGGAATCAGACTGCGCCTTAAGCTCCTTAAGCTTTTGAGTGAGAAGCTCAATTTCTTCCTGACGCCGCTTTTCCATCTCGATTTTTTCCTGCCGCTGGCGCTCTTTTTCGCGCTTGTCCATCAGGATGGCGTTGGCCTTTTCAATCACTGTTTCAAGCTCGTCGATTTTAAGTGTATCAAGCAGTGCATAAATCTCGTTCAATCGATCTCTCTCCTTATTTTGCGGTGATGCGTCTGATGCCCATATTGGTGCTATCCTCCGGCATTACCCTATAGTCAGCAGAAATACTCAATGTGTCAAAGACCTTGTTGATTTCGTCGTAGCCGTCCTTCGCTTTGACCATCAACTGAAACCGGATGCTGTAGCTTGCGGGTTCGGAGGTAAGCACGATAAGCTGAGCTGTATACCATTCTGTATCGTTTATCGTGTGGCGCACGATGTAGCGGATGACAGGCAAGCCGCCCACCTTGTATTCGCTGTAGCTTACCATTTTCGCATCCGGAAGCTCCTTTTGTAGGGATTTCAGCGTTTTTTCTTCATCGTTAGCATCGATGGATGTGTTGAACTCAATAACCTTATTGATACAGAGCTGCGCGCTGTTCTTTGTGTGAAGCAGGAAGTCAATCTGATCTTCTTCATCGGAAAGAAGCTTGTAATCAGGCATATGCAGGCGGGCAAAGCCGTATCTCAGATATCCGTTTTCATACACGGCGCCGCGGATGCAGGAGTTCAGCGCGTCCAGCATATCCGAATCCATGCTCACAGCCATCTCAAAGCCGGATTTGGGTTTGGAATCCTTGCCGGACAGAAGATTGTGCTCCACAGCATATCGAACGCCGAAATACACGGCTACAGCGACTATGATCGAAAGAAGGCTTCGTCCAAACTTGCCCTTTTTCTTCTGAGGCGCCGTGTGCTTTTCAGGGATGGGCTCCATTACGGGTTTGGGCTGCGCCGAAGCGGCAGGGGCAGCGGCTTCTACCTTGGCTCCGCAGAAATTGCAAAACTTTGCTCGATCCGAAATCTGTTTTCCACAATTGTTGCAAAACATGTCATTCACTCCCGTATTGTTTCTATGCAAGCATCCGCTCTGCCCACTTATAATCGTTATGCATAGTACATTATATCAAAATGAAAACCAAATGTCTATTAAAATAAGGCGAAAAAGTGAAATCCCGCCTGTCGCTACGGGACTTAGACCATCAACAAACCTCTGGGTGAGGCATGGAGAGGGGGCGCACTCCCTCTCCATTTTCAATCGATTTTGGCGGCATGTACTTAAAAATCGCGCGTTTTCACAAAGCGCAGCGACTGAAAACGCTTCCCCTTTCCGATCCCGCCCGGAAATTTAAGAAGAATTTCAGGGGATCGGCCCCTCTCATCAAAAAAGGCACTTTTTTGATGACTTGAACCGCGCCGTCATTATCGGACGACGCGGTTTTTTCATGCGTTTTATTCCGCTCTCAGCGCTTCAACAGGGTCCTTCCTGGCGGCGCTTCTGGAGGGAATGATGCCGGCAAACAGGGTTAACAGAACGCTGATTACGACTAAGGTAATCGCCGTTCCGATGGGAAGATGCGCGCTTAAACTCATAATGCCGGTCAGATGATGGATGATCATGTTGATCGGGATGCACAACAGGTACGTAACCAGAACGCCCAGAAGGCCCGATGTAAAGCCGATGATCATGGTTTCGGCGTTGAACATACTGGAAACATTGCGCTTCGAGGCACCAATTGCGCGGAGAATACCGATTTCCTTGGTTCTTTCCTGAACGGAAATCAGCGTAATAACGCCGATCATGATGGAAGAAACGATCAAGGAAATAGCGACAAAAGCGATCAGCACATAGGTGACGGCATTGATAATCGAAGTCACCGAAGACATCATAATGCCTACATAATCGGTATATCGAATCTTCTGAAGCTCCGGAGCGTCCTCGTTATATTCGTCGATATTTTCCTTTATAACATCCTTGCTTTCAAAGCTTGAGGTATACAGGTTGATGGTGGAGGGCTCTGAAAGATCCACGTAGTTGAGCGCCTTCAGATTCGCCTCGTACGTGCCGTCGGAGAACTGCACAACGACGTCATACCACTTCGCCCGTTCCGCCTCCGACCATACCTCGATTTCAGCGTCCAGCATCGCGGCAAGCTGCTCGTCCGCAGCGCCTGCAAGCTGCGCTCTCGCCTGCTCTTCCATGCTCATGCGAACCTGATCGATCATAGCGCTTGCGCAAAGCGAGCGAACGTCGCTTTCAGGCATCTGCGTGATGTAGCCGCGCGCGGCTTCCTCGCTCATGCCCATCGCTTCCGCCGCGCCCTGTACGAGCATGTTTACCATTGTATCGTAGTCAATCGCGTCCAGCTGCTGAGACACAATTTGATTCACCATATTCTCGTCCGGTACGCTCTTGATATCGCGCACAGCTTCCGCTTTTTGAGAAACCGACATGCCCTTAACATATTCGATAAGCGCCTCCGCCTTTTCCGCTTCGCTCAAAGCGTCTCCGCTAAAGGGAAGGCCGGTAAAGACGTCGATTTCAGGCGAACTCAACTGCTTCTGAATGATTTCAGACTTCTGATTTTCATTAATCAAATGTTCGGTCAGCGCCTTGGTATAGGCGATGCCGCCCATAAGCATTGTGGACGTGGCCTCGTCGCTTTCTCGGATGATACCCGTAATTTTAAGCGGCGTAGCGTTTGCATAAAGGTATCTGAGTCCCGCCTCCGATGAACGAAGATCGACATATGCGTTTGAAGTTTCATCGTAGAAATACGCATCCGCGCCCAAAACAACTCTGTAATCGCGGGAAACGATTTCTTCGTATGTCCACTTTTCCTGCTCGGTTACGATTTCCTCCGCGCGCATGGCGGACATGAAGATTTTGTCGATTTCTTTCTTCGTTTTAAGGCCCAGCGCATACAGCGTAAGGTCGTCGATTTCGTTGAATTCGTTTACAATCAGCACAACTTCGTTGTACGCGCTCGGCCAGCGTCCGTAGATTACGTCGAACTGATTCTTAAGAACCGGGCTGACGAGACCGCCGTCATCGGCGGACAGCATTTCGTTCCAGAGATTTGAGGACGGCATCATGCTTTCCATCATGGGGTTGTTCTCTGCGGAACTTTCGGCCAATTGCATCATACCGCTCATGTCCATGCCGAGGTTGTTTTTTATAAGATCCTGCAGCATCTGTTCGCTGTCCGAAACAATGATGTCGCCGTCGACGTTTTCTGTATACACATTCAGATTGTAGTCGTATGTGTACTTTACGCCGGTAAGCGCATTTCCAAGCTTGGAATCCTCCTGCGACTGCTCCTTTTCGATATAGGCTTTGAACGCCTTCAAATCGTTTTCAGTCGTTTCCGCATTCGTCATGGCGTTCATCATATCATAGAGGATTGCCTGAGAATAAACATTGTCTCTGTCGTGATTTCCCATGCTCTCCCCCGCGCCCATGAACGTCTTAATAAGCGTCGAAAGATCGACCGTCGTCGCCTGAATGGTCAGGGGATACGAGGCCAGCGTTTCCTCCTGAAGAAGGTTGATATAGTTGTTTGTGCCCTGCGAAACCGCATAGATGAGCGCAATTCCGATGATGCCGATAGAGCCTGCAAAGGACGTAAGCGTGGTTCTGCCCTTTTTGGTGAACAGATTTTTAAGCGACAGGCCGAACGCCGTAAAAAACGACATGGACGGAAGCTTAATCTTTCTCTTTTCTTCGTTGAGTTTTTTGTCTTCTTCCTCTTCCAGCCTGATTTCTTCCTCTGTCAGCGGATTTGTATCGCTCAAAACCTCGCCGTCCAGCATGCGGATGATGCGCGTGGAATACTTTTCGGCAAGCTCCGGATTGTGCGTTACCATGATAACCAGACGCTTCTCGGAAACTTTTTTGAGAATTTCCATGACCTGAATGCTGGTTTCGGTGTCGAGCGCGCCGGTGGGTTCGTCGGCCAGAATGATTTCGGGGTTATTGACGAGCGCACGTGCAATCGCCACGCGCTGCATCTGCCCGCCGCTCATTTCGCTCGGGCGCTTTTTGAGCTGGTCGGAAAGGCCTACTTCGTTAAGCGCCTCAATCGCTCTTGCGCGTCGTTCCTTTTTAGAAACGCCCGCAAGCGTCAGCGCCAGCTCCACATTCTGAAGCACGGATTGATGCGGAATCAGATGATAGTTCTGAAATACAAAGCCAATTGAATGGTTGCGATAGGCGTCCCAATCGCGATCGCCAAAGGCCTTGGTCGAGCGACCGTCAATCACAAGATCTCCGTCGTCCGCATGGTCAAGTCCGCCGATAATGTTCAAAAGCGTCGTCTTTCCGCAGCCGGAAGGACCGAGCACGGATACAAAGTCGCTTCTTCTGAACGAAAGCGATATGCCGCGCAGCGCCCGCACGGCGTTATTGGTCGGCGAATAGGTTTTCGAAATATTTTTAAGCTGAAGCATCAATTCGTTCCTTTCCATTCTTTCTGATAATATTATTATATCGCAGAATTGTGAATGAAAATGTTCAACAGTATTCGTTTTTCCATATTACTATGTAAAACTTTTGTTCCGCCCTAAGATCGGGCGATTTTTCCGAACAAACGTTTGCATTTTTAGAAGAAATATGCTATACTCCCATTATACAGGAGGCGGCTTATTCATGAGAAACGGCAAAGAGAAAAAGATGCTTATTCTGGATTACATCCGTCGCGAGCTTGAAATAAAGGGATATCCCCCGTCGGTCAGAGAAATCTGCGCGGCGGTTGGGCTTAAGTCTACTTCCACCGTGCACGCGCATTTGAATCGCCTTGAGGAAGAAGGCTATATCAGGCGCGACCCCACCAAACCCCGGGCGCTGGAGCTCATTGACGGCTCCGCCGTTCGCGGAAGAAGCGTACCCGTGGTCGGAAAGGTCACAGCGGGCATGCCCATTCTGGCTCAGCAGAACATTGAAGACTACTTTCCCCTTCCGCAGAACGTAATCGGCATGGACGAAGCGTTCATTTTAAGCGTGCAGGGCGAAAGCATGATCGAGTGCGGCATTTTAGACGGCGATTACGTCGTTGTCCGTAAACAGAATACCGCCGAAAACGGCGATATCGTAGTCGCTATGATCGATGATGAAGCCACTGTAAAGCGCATCTATTACGAACCCACGCGCGTTAGATTACAGCCCGAAAACAGCACGATGAAGCCCATCTATGCAAAGGAAGTGCAGGTGCTGGGAAAGGTCGTCGCGCTTTTCAGGCAGATGTAATAACATTTCATTTGATTTCACGCGGGCGGTCAATGAGCCGCCCGCGCTTTTTACCCTTCAGTCTATTTCCGATTCAGTTTTAATTGCGCAACCCTGCACGCGCGCATGTAAACATGCGTCAGATATTCGTCCAGATCCATTCTGGTATATGCATCGTTCTCTCTGCGTCCGGGCTTTGAAACGCGGTTCATTTCAAAGGTTAGTATGCCGTCAAAGCCGCATCTGTTCAGTCTGTCCACGATGTCGTTCCAGTCGGCGATTCCGTCAAAGGGCAGAAGATGCAGATCGTCCCAGCCCTTGGTTTTGCCCTCATAATCCCAGATGCCGAGATTATCATTCAGATGCATGGCGATTAGTCTGTCGCCGTAAAGCTGAGTCATATCTTTTGAATGGTTGTAGCACATTTCGTGTCCCGTATCCCAGCAGAAGCCGACGTTTTCATAATCCTTGAACACGTCCATAAGGCACGCAAGATATTCCTCGCCCTCCGTGTTTTCAAAGGCGATTTTCACGCCCTTTTCACGGGCGTAGTCAACCACTCTGCGGTAGTTTTCAATACCGAATTCGTTGGGTTCATGCTTGTCAAAGCCGATAATCGCATGAACAATCATGGTATCCGTTCCGAGCTTTCCACACGCATCCACGCAGTCCAGAAGCTCCGAAAGCGCTTCCTCGGTCTTTTCATCCTTCTCCCACATGGACGCCATCTTGTGAAACGGCGCATGGATAGACTGAATGATCATGCCCTCCTTGTCGGCAATCGCCTTCAGCCCCTCAAAATCAAAATCCTTCTTCCACTCGGCAAAGAACGCGTCAAAACCGATCTTCTTAAAAAGCGCGACACGATCCTCATAAGAAAGTTCCGCTGCCACTTCAATCCCCAGGCAAAGCTTCGTTCTGTACATGTGTCTAACCTCCGAATCTTTTTTCTTTAGATAAACAACTTTTTAATTTTTATTATAAACACATCAAATCATAAATTCAACAACAATTTTTGAAATTCGCTTTATATGCTGAAACGATATGCCAAAGCCGTATATCGCAAATCCCAAAGGAATTTATTTCATTAAAAAGGGGCTGTTGCAGAAGCAAAAAATCTGCAGCAGCCCCTTTTCGCGTGCCATAAACAGGCAGAAAACTTACCAATCATCATTTAAGCAGGAGAGAAATCTGTCTACAGGCAGAAAAAAGCAAACATGAAACAAAGCCA
>JAFWZN010000012.1 GCA_017522345.1 Clostridia bacterium
ATGTACGGCAAAATCGCGCGTTTTCACAAAGCGCAGCGACTGAAAACGCTTCCCCTTTCCGATCCCCGCCCGGAAATTCCGAAGAATTTCAGGGGATCGGCCCCTCTCATCAAAAAAGGCACTTTTTTGATGACTTGAGGGGACGATGCCAGCATCGTCCCCTGTAGTTTTTCTCATTTCCCCGCGTCTTTTTTCGCGCTTCCTTTCATGGAAGCTTCTTTTTTTCTTCCCGGATCAGATTTGCGATCTCCATATATTCCTCGTTGAGCTTTTCGGGAGAATCTCCCTTCTGCGGTTTGGACATTCTTGCTGCGACTGCGGCGAGGCGCATCTCAAGGGAGGTCATATACATTTTCCGCTCCTCCGCCTCCCTGCCCTGTTCCTTCTGCGCGACCGCTTTTTCGTATTCAGCCGCCGTGCCTTCAAACGTCGTAATGCGCTTATTTTCAATGCGGATTAAGCGCTGCGCGACTTTTTCCACAAATTCTCGGTCATGGCTTACGAAAAGCAGCGTTCCCGAATAGGAAATCAGGAGCGATTCGAGCGCTTCCATTGAGAAAACGTCCAGATGGTTTGTAGGTTCATCCAGAATCAGGAAATTGGCGTCCGACAAAAGAAGCCTTGCAAGCGCGACCTTGGCGCGTTCGCCGCCGGATAAGACGCTTACCTTTTTAAACACATTGTCGCCCGGCAGATTCAGCCTCGCAAGCACGGTGCGGCAGGTTCCCTCGTCCTTGTCCGACTCCGCGCGGGCGTTTTCAAGGGCGGTTTTGTTTTCATCCAGAACCTCCGTGTGCATCTGTCCGAAATAGCCGATTTTCACGCCGGGACTAACCGTGATTCCGGCATCCTTTGCAAGAATTTTTCGAATGAGCGTGGTTTTGCCCGCGCCGTTTCCGCCGATCAGCGCGGTTTTTGTTCCTACAGGAATCACAAAGGATGCGTATTCAAACAGCGTGTTTGCGCCGAATCTCGCGCTCACACCCCGGGCGCGCACGCAGAGCTTGCTCGTAATGCCGCCCGTATCGCCCAGCGCCATTTTGATCTGAACATCCTCGCGCGGACGCTTTTTTTCATCCATCCTGTCAAGCCGCGATTCATAGCTTTTGCGAACCCTGTGAATCGCCGCCTGCACGTTTGTGACCTCGCGCTTATGAAGCCGCGCCTCGCTGTTTCCCATGCGGGAGGGCAGATGCTGTTTTTGCTGCGCATGCTCGTATTCCTGCTGAATAAGCTTTTTGATGCGCTTTTCTTCCGCCCTCTGGGCTTCGTATTCGTCTTTTTCATGCTGAAGCCGCATTCTGCGTGTTTCGCGATATTTGGAATAATTGCCGGTAAACGCCGTAACGTGCCCGTCTTCCAATTCCCAAATGCCGCTGCACACATTGTCCAAAAGCTTTCGGTCGTGCGAAATCAGTATGACCGCGCCGTCATAATTTTTCAGCTTTTTCTCAAGCGCGCTCACGCCTTCTTCGTCCAGATCTACCGTCGGCTCGTCCGCAAGCAAAATCTGCGCCTTTCCCGAAAGCGCGCCCGCAATTCTTCTGCGCGTGCGTTCGCCGCCGGATAAAAAATCGCTTTTTTCCTTCACGGCGAATTCGCTTCCCGTAAATCCGTCCGCCTCTGAATCGGTCTGACCCATCTGCGCAATCATCCGAACCTCGGAAAACAGCCTTACCTCTCCGGCGTCCGGCGTGATTGCGCCAAACAAGACATTTAATAGCGTGGTCTTTCCCGCACCGTTTTCGCCCACAAGGCCGATTTTGTCTCCGTCGTAAAGTTCAAGCGTCTTAATATCCAATATCTTTCGGATTCCGAAGGACAAATCAATATTCTGCGCTTTCAGCAAAAGTTCGCTCATAAAAAAACGCCTCCCCGCGGCAGCGGGAAGACGGCATAAATACAGCTTTGGCGCACATCAAAACTACCTGCCTCCCCGAAAGCCGCACAAAATCAAGCATCGCAATAAGCGAGCCTCAGAAATTTTCGTGCGTCCGGTTCAGCGAATTTTCATCGTTGGAAAATACCATCCTTTCATTGGATAAGCATATTATACCTAAAAAGGAAACACTTGTCAAGAAAGTAAGCCGCCCCAATACGGAGCGACACAGACCATCAACAAAACCTTGGGAGAGGTTTGGAGAGGGAGCGACTCCCTCTCCATTTTCAATCGATTTTGGCGGCATGTACGGCAAAATCGCGCGTTTTCACAAAGCGTAGCGACTGAAAACGCTTCCCCTTTCCGATTTTCGCCCGGAAATCCCGCAGGATTTCAG
>JAFWZN010000062.1 GCA_017522345.1 Clostridia bacterium
CCTTGCTGGATTGTTATATACTGCTCGTGTTGTATTTTGTTCATGTTCAATTTCATTTTACAACAAAACAGAGCTTTCTTCCACCTTCCCAGTGGTTGAAAGCTCTGTTTTTTTCTCCGGGCTGTTGTGCAACAGCCCTTTATGCTTATTTCAGGCTTTCAAGCTCTTTGATGCGCTCGGCGATGGAAAGAACCAGACCCTTAGCCTTTTCAAGCTTCGCCTTTTCCTGCTCGATTAAGGCGGCGGGGGCCTTGGCTACGAAGCCCTGATTATTGAGCTTGCCTTCTGCGCGGGAAACTTCGCCCTCAGCATTTTTGAGATCCTTGTTGAGGCGCGCGATTTCCTTGTCTACGTCAACCAGCTCGCCCAGCGGGATGAACAGGCTCGCGCCGGGGGTAACGGCGGAAGCGGACTTCTCGGGGTTAGGCGCGTCGGGCGCTAGGTATTCCACGTTGCTGGCGGCAGCTAAGCGCATGAAGTAGCCTTCGGCGGCACGGAACGCCTTTTCAAGGGCGGGCGCGGGCTTCAAAATGAGGGTTGCGCGCTTGGAGGCGTTTACCTTCATTTCGGCTCTCAGGTTTCTGGCGGCGCGGATGATTTCCATGACCGCTTCCATTTGCTCGGCGTCCTCGGTGAAGTCGTGCTCGGGATTGGCTGCAGGCCAGCTGCTTGTAATCAGCATGCCTTCGTGTCCGGGGAGATAGGAATACAGTTCCTCGGTGATGAAGGGCATGTAGGGATGCAGAAGCTTTAATAGGCCGGTGAGAACGTAGATGAGAGTTTCCTGCGCGGCGTTCTTGGCTTCCGGATCGTCGCCGTTCAGCTCGTGCTTGGCCATCTCGATGTACCAGTCGCAGAAGTTGGACCAGATGAAATCATACAGGTTGGTGGCGGCCATGCCGAGATCGAAGGATTCTAAGTTATTTGTGATCTCGCGAACGATGTCGTTAAAGCGCTTGAGCATCCACTTGTCGGAAAGCGCCAGCTTATCAGCGGAGGGCACGCCCTTGGGCTCAAAGCCCTGCATGTTCATCAGGGCAAAGCGGCTGGCGTTCCAGATCTTGTTGGCGAAGTTACGGTAGGTTTCGATCTTCTCATGGCTCATGCGCACGTCGCTTCCGGGCGCAACGCCGATTTCAAGGGAGAAGCGCAGCGCGTCCGCGCCGTACTTTTCGATGACCTCGAGAGGATCAATGCCGTTGCCCAAGGACTTACTCATTTTTCTGCCCTGCGCGTCGCGCACCAAGCCGTGCATGAGCGCAACCTCAAACGGGCACTCGCCCATCTGCTCAAGACCCGAGAATACCATTCTCGCCAGCCAGAAGAAGATGATGTCGTAGCCGCAGGAAAGCACGCTGTTGGGATAGAAATAGGCGAGATCCTCGGTCTTTTCCGGCCAGCCGAGGGTCGAGAACGGCCAGAGCGCGGAGGAGAACCAGGTGTCCAGAACGTCCTCGTCCTGCCATACCTTGCCGCCGCAGTTCGGGCACTTATCGATGTCTTCGCGGGTTACGTGTACGCTTCCGCAGTCGTCGCAGTAGAAGGCGGGAATTCTGTGACCCCACCAAAGCTGGCGGCTGATGCACCAGTCGCGGGTATTTTCCATCCAGTTGAGGTATACCTTTTCAAATCTGTCGGGGATGAAGCGAAGCTTTCCTTCCTTAACCACCTGAACGGCGGGCTTGGCAAGGGGCTCCATCTTTACGAACCACTGCTTTGACACCATGGGCTCGATGGTCTGATGGCAGCGATAGCAGGTGCCGACTTCGTGAGTGAGGGGCTCAACCTTTTTAAGGCAGCCGAGCTCGGTCATATCGGCGACGATGGCCTTTCTGGCTTCCTGCGTGGTCATGCCCGCGTATTTTCCGCAATCGAGAACCACGGGCTCGTCCTTGGTGGCGCGTCCGCTGGCAATGAGGTCTGCGTTTTCCTTGGCTTCAGCTGCGCCGGTCATGTGACCGTCGTAGGTGAACACGCGAACCATGGGCAGACCATGGCGCTTTCCGACTTCGTAGTCGTTGGGGTCATGGGCGGGGGTGATTTTTACAACGCCGGTGCCCTTGGTCATGTCGGCATGCTCATCCAGCACGATCGGAATTTCGCGGTTAATGAGGGGCAGGATGACGTGGCAGCCGTGCAGGTGCTTATATCTTTCGTCCTCGGCGTTTATGGCAACGGCGGTATCGCCCAGCATGGTTTCGGGGCGGGTGGTCGCCAATTCGATCATTTCGCCGGTTTCCTTTACGGGATAGAGGATGTGCCAGAAATTACCGGCCTGCTCCTCATATTCAACCTCGGCGTCGGAGATGGAGGTCTTGCAGCAGGGGCACCAGTTGATCATGCGCCAGCCCTGATAGATGAGGTCCTTCTCGTAGAGGTTGACAAAGGTTTCGCGAACGGCCTTCGACAGGCCCGCGTCCATGGTAAATCTCTCGCGCGACCAGTCGCAGGAAACGCCTAATTTTCTCAGCTGCTGAACGATGCGTCCGCCGTATTCCTTTCTCCAGTCCCAAACGCGGTCGAGGAATTTCTCGCGGCCCAGATCCTTTTTGGTAAGGCCCTCTTTTTGAAGCGCTTCCACAACCTTAACCTCGGTGGCGATGGCGGCGTGGTCAGTGCCGGGCACCCACAGCGTAGGGTCGCCCTTCATGCGATGGTAGCGGATGAGAACATCCTGCGGCATCTCGTCAAGCGCATGGCCTACGTGCAATTGTCCCGTGATGTTCGGCGGGGGCATAACGATGGTGAAGGGCTTTTTGCCTTTGACCATCTTGGGCTTAAAGGCGCCCGATTCTTCCCACATTTTGTAAATGCGCTCCTCCATTTCTTTGGGCGCATACACTTTCGCCATTTCGAAGGTGTTCATGTTTTCCATGGTATCTATCTCCTGTCTGATTATTTTTTAAACAAAAAGAGCAATCCCGCCGCTATTGGGCGGAATTACTCCGCGGTACCACCAAAATTTGTATCTTGATCCGCTGTATCGGGCGAACCCGCGCAAAGCTACTTTAATTTTTTCGCAATGCGGCCTTGGAAGCGACCTTCCGCGCGTTTTTTCCCGGGCAGCCTTTCAGCCGGCGAGCCGCCCTCTCTTGGGGTTCTTTCGCGCGTACTCCTCTTCGTCACAGGTGTGATATCAATTTTTGTATATTATAGCAAATACAAACTGCAAAATCAATTGGTTTTGAGCGCGTTCAATTTTTTAACGCAGCTGACTACGTAGGAAGTGAGCGCTGCAAGCGACGTAAACGCCGCAACCACAATCACAACATGCCCGACAGAACGCACAGTCTGCGCGCCATGCCACGGGAACACCAGCAAAATGCCCAGAACAAACAGGCAGGTCGCCGCTTTTCCGAATATGTTGGACTGCACAACCACGCCTTTTTGAAGCATAACCATTGAGCCGCACATCATGATGAATTCCTTAACGAGCATACTGATCATGATGACCCAGTTGAGTTCGGCATACTTCTGGGGCGCGAGATATCCGTCGGACGCCAGACAAAACAGAATGGACAGAACCATCAATTTATCCGCCAGCGGGTCGCACAGCTTTCCAAAGGACGTAATCTGGTTGTTCTTGCGCGCAAGATATCCGTCGAGACAGTCTGTAAAACTCGCTAAAGCAAACACGCACATGGAGATATATCGTTTTTCCGGCAGCCGGTCATAGGCGATCAGGAAAACGGGAATCAGCAGCATGCGCAAAATGGTAAGGCAATTGGGAACGTTAATCCATGATGAGGTATCGTTTTCCATGCGCTCTCCCTCCCGTTTATTATTCATAGAAACGAGCATGTTATTCTACCACCTAACCGGTCATAAAGCAACGACACAATCTTGCATTTTATGTCAAGATTTATGTATCAAAACTGATTGCGCGGATCCTGACTTCTGCGCTTTTTTCCTGTATCGTCCAAAAATTCGATTTCCAGCTTATCAAATTCGATTTCTTCAACAAAATGCTCCGGAAGAAACGCAGTCCTTCTGAACGATTCGTATTCCCTTTCGTGCTTGGGAAGCCAGATGGGTTTGGGGATGTCAAAGGCTTTGCACAGCTCGGTAAGCGCATCCGACTCCTCGCCCCATTGACATGGACGCGTGTCCTGTCTGTCGATTCTGTGATCCTTGATAATGCGCGCCCAAAGTCTTGACATATGTGATGCCCTCCCAAACGTTTTTCGCATGCAAATCGTATTATATCATGTTTCGGGGCCTGTTGTAAATGAGATTGGCGAGGATTTTCCGTCGATCCTGTATTCAAAATGAAGATGCGGCCCGGTTTCCTGCTCAATCAATGCGCTCGTTCCGCTTTTTCCGATCACATCGCCCGTTTTTACATTTTGCCCCTTCCGCACAAGCGTTTCCGAAAGCGATGCATACAGGCTTTTGTCGCCGTTTTCGTGCAGCACAATGATCGTGTTTCCCCAAAGCGGATCAATAAGCAAAGCCTCCACGCGCCCGTTTGCCACGCAGTAAACATTTCCGTCCGGGCACAGAAAATCCATCCCCGCATGAATTTCATACACGCGCGTGGTAGGGTTATACTGAAGCGCATCCGCTGAAAACGGCACGATCACATTCCCCGCAGCCGGCGAATAGAAAACGCTTTCCTCCTGCGCGCCGCTTCGAAAAACCGTCGTCTCCGTTTTTTCTGTTTTCGCCAAAAACGCCCTTTCGACGCCCGAGGAACGAAGCCAGAAGGCCGACAAAGCGAAAATTCCCGCAAGCGCGCACGCGCTGAGCGCCGCCGCATGCTTTTTTACGAACAAAAATCCTTTTTTCATAATGATAGTATCGCCGTCAAGTCCCTTTTTCAATCAGGGTCTTAAAAATTTACCCCCCGGTTTTTTGATGATTTTGTCTATTGACGTACAGCCCGTTCATCTGCTATAATCCCCTCTGTCAAAAAGAAATCATCCTGTGGTGTTCGCCACGTTTCTGCTTTTACCCACATTTTCACAAAAGGATGCCGGGTCGGTATGCAGATGTCAGGCCCCCATAGTCAGGGGAAGGCAGCAAGCAGCCGCAGGTTTCCGCCCTGCCGAGCGGCGGGTGAAAATGCAGAGCGAACGGCACTTACGGGATTTTATAAAAGCTGCCGATATTTGCCGGCAGCTTTTGTCTTTATTCTCCCCTGAGCACGAGATCGAAAATTTTTGCGCATTCAATGGTCGTCTTCGGCGGAACGACTTCGGACTTGGTTCGTCCTTCGCGGATACAGGAAACAACCTCCCTGGCTTCATAGACGAAGCCATTGTCCCCGGGATGCGCGCAGACGTAGGTTTCGGGCGCGGACGCGTCGAAGGGCGTAAAAATCGCGGTGTTTCCAACATGGAAATCCGGAATCTCGATTCTGCCCTTGGCGCCGTTTATAATGATAAACTGCTTCACATTGGAAGAAACCGACACATCAATCAGCGCATCCGCTTTTTCGAATCTGGCCAGCATTGCAACGCGCTCATCAACACCCGTAACGGCATGCGGACGCACGAAGGATTTGACCTCGCGAATGCAATCATTCATAAGATAGGTGAGCACCTCAATTGCATATACGCCGATATCATACATCGCGCCGCCGCCGAGCGCGGGATTGAAAATGCGCCCTTCAAGCGGCTGACTGCACTTAAAGCCGATCGTCGCATAAGCGCTCTGGATTTCACCGATCCTGCCTTCCTCCAGCCACTTTTTCGCCGCCTGCACATTCGGAAGAAACCGCGACCACATAGCTTCCATGAGAAAAAGTTTCTTCTCCTCGGCAAGCGCGAACATTTCCTTCGCGTCCGCCTCCGAAAGCGCCATCGCCTTTTCGCAGATGACATGCTTTCCAGCCTTCAAGCACATAAGTACATTTTCTTTGTGCATGTTCTGCGTGGTCGCAATATAGATTACGTCAATATCCTTTCGGTTCACAAGGGATTCATAGGTATCGACCGAAGAAAGACTATGCTGCGCACGAAACGCCTCCGCGCGCTCCATGGATCGGCTGGCAACGGTAACCACCTGCGCGCCATCAACGAGCTTTACCGCGTCCACGAATTTATGAGCAATGTTCGCTGCGCCGAAAATGCCGAAACGGATGGTATTCATGGATACATTCCTCCCGCAATTGTTTTTATCATTGTATCATAAAGGCGGAAATTTCGAAACCTTGAATTTCCCCCGTCAGCACAAAAACCGCCAGCGAACGATGTTCGAAAGCGGTTTTTATGTTTTTAAAGCGTTGTTCTTCCCTGAAACGCCCTTAAAAGCGTAACCTCGTCCGTGTATTCCAATTCTCCGCCTACGGGAACGCCGTGGGCAATGCGGGTGACTTTTACGCCCATGGGCTTTATGAGACGGGAGATGTAGGCTGCGGTGGCCTCGCCCTCCACGTCCGGGTTGGTGGCAAGGACGACCTCGTTTATTTCGCCCGCCGCCAGACGCGTCATAAGCTCGCGGATCCTGATATCGTCCGGCCCTACGCCGTCCATCGGCGAAATAACCCCGCCCAGAACGTGATACAGGCCGTCGAACTCGCGCATTCTTTCAAGCGCGTTCACGTCCCTTGCGTCGCGCACCACGCACACGATGTCGTGCCTGCGCTTGGGGTCGGCGCAGATGGCGCAGGGATCAACGTCCGTGAAATTTCCGCAGACAGGGCAATAATGAACCTTCTTTTTGCCGTTGAAAATGCTGACCGCAAGCTCCCTCACTTCGTCCTCCGGCATGGACACGATGTGAAACGCCAGCCGCTGCGCGGTTTTTTTGCCGACGCCCGGGAGGCGCGAGAGCTGGTTGGTCAGATGCTGAATTGCTTCAACGCCTGCCATTTTAATTTACTTCCTTATTAGAACAGACCGGGAATGCCGAGGCCGCCGGTGAGCTTGCCCATTTCGCGCTCAACGGTTTCGTCCGCCTGGCGAAGCGCCTCGTTGACGGCAGCGACAACCATGTCCTGAAGGAGCTCAACATCATCGGGATCTACGGCTTCAGGCTTGATAACAAGTTCAACCAGCTGCTTTTTGCCGGTGACCTTCGCCGTAACCATGCCGCCGCCAGCGCTCGCTTCAAACTCGCGCGCTTCAAGCTCCGCCTGCTTTTCGGTCATCTGCTGCTGAAGCTTCTGCGCCTGACGCGCCAGCTGCTGCATATTTCCGCCCATGCCCATTCCGGGGAATCCGCCGTGCTTTGCCATAAAAGAAAACCTCCAAATACTTTCAAATGAAATTATTATACACGATTAAGGTAAAATCGTAAAGGGAATAAAGCGTTACAGAATCAAAAAATAGAACGCCATTGCCTGCAAAACGAGAAACAGGGGCGCAGACAGGGTGAATTTGAACTTAAGCGTCTTGTGCCTGAGCGTATACATGGCGGCAAGCGCGCCCGGCGCGCCCATAAAAAGCGCAAGCAGAAGAAGCGTTCTTTCCTTCACGCGCCACCCGCTGCGCTTAGCCTGAATTTTATCATAGGCATAAGCGGCGAATGCGATTGCGCTCATAACCGCCCAAACGATCAGAAAGGCATATGTCATGAAAACACCTCTCCCTTACAATACCGCCTTTTCGGCGTATTCTTTCAGAAGCTTAAGATATATGCGGTAGTTCTCAAGCGACACGCCCGGCGGAGTCTGATGATCGACCGACGGCACAAAGCCGCCCTGCCGCATGACGAGCAGAAGCCGTTCAAATTCCCTTCTCATCGCTTCCTCGCCCTTGGGCATGGTCATCTTGTCAAAATGGCCGATGAACAAAAAATCCGGGTGGCGGATTCTCAGCGCCTCCAGATCCACGCCCGCCTGCCTCTCAAGAGGCAGTATGCCCTCGATGCCCGCGCGCTTAAACCAGTCGATGGGCTCTGAGATATCGCCGTCGGAATCAATAAACACCTTCGTTCCGGCCTTTTTGATCGCGGGAATCATTTCCTTATAGTACGGAAGCATGAATTCGTCAAACATTTTCTCCGATATCATCGGCCCTAAATTATAGCTCATATCCTCCGCAAAGGTCATAAAATCGGGCGTCAGATAGGTAAGCACCCTGTCAAACACGCGCTTATTGTATTGGCAAAGATCGCGATTGATTTGATGCATCAATTCCGGCTCGTCGTAAAACGCGTACAGGTGGTTTTCAATGCCAAGCAGTGTTCTCGGCCCCCAGAACGGCCCTTCGAGCGTAATCCACACGATCGCTTCGCCCTTTTTCTGCATTTCGGCAAACATACGCATCTGATTTTCGTCTATGGGGTTTTCGGGAAACAGCGTAGGCTTTATGCGCTCGTAATCCTCCATAGACTCAACAATCGGCGCGCCGTGGTATTTGGGCGCGGGCGTTTTGTCCGTCTTAAAGCCGATCCACGCTTGAAGCTGCAAATCGAGCCCTACAGTCTTATGAATGGCCTGCCACTCGTTAAGTCCCTCATACCTTCCGATTTCAAGCCCCTCGCCCTTCCAGCGGTCAATGGTCTTATCCCACCAGGTAGCCCACTCGATCATGGGCAGGCGGTCGGGCTTTTCAAAGTTCATACATTTCAAAAACCGTTCCCTTGCGGTCATGAGCATCACTTCTTCATATTATTATATTTTTATCGTATCATTGTTTTTTCCCGTTGTCAATCTTCCATTTTCCGCGCGGTTGCGAAAACAGTCGAAATGTGGTATTATAGAATGGATAAGATGTGCAATACGGAGGCGGAGTATGCTCTCATTTACCGCTGCTCTTTTTGATATGGACGGAACCCTTTTGGATTCCATGGGCGTATGGGCCGACGTTGATAGGCACTTTTTCGAATCGCGGGGCATGACCGTTCCCGAGGATTACGCGCATTCGATTTCCGGGCTGTCGTTTCGGCAAACAGCGGTGTACACAAAGGAGCGGTTTCATTTGCCCGAGTCGGTGGATGAAATCCTTGCCGAATGGAACGAGATGTGTGAAAAGGAATATGTGTTAAACGTGCTTCTTAAAAAGGGCGCGAAGGAATATCTTCTAAAGCTCAAAAAGGAAGGCGTAAAGCTCGCGGTCGCCACCGCGCTTCCCGAACGGCTCTATAAGCCCGCGCTTTTACGAAACGGCGTTTACGATCTGTTTGACGCGTTCGCCAGCACGGACGAAGCGGGAGAGAGAAAAAGCACGGGAAGGGTGTATCTGCTGGCGGCGGAAAGACTTGGCGTGAAGCCCCAAGAATGCTGCGTATTTGAAGACATCACAGACGGCATTATTGGCGCAAAGAACGCCGGAATGAAGGCCGTGCTCGTCAAGGACGAAGCGAACGAAAAATCGCGAAAGGAAAGCATGCATATCGCGGACGCATATCTTGAAGCGTATGCAGACTGGACAAAATAAATGGATATAAATATACTTGCATGGATTGCGGATCACAGAACCAATTTTCTGACAAGCCTCATGAGCGCGATTACCTTTGCCGGAAGCGAACTTTTCTTAATCGGCGTTGTGTGCATTCTTTACTGGTGCGTGAGCCGAAAAACCGGCGACAGAATGCTTTTAACGCTTTTTTCCGGCATTGTGGTCAATCAGTATCTGAAGGTAATTTTCTGCGTTCCGCGCCCTTGGGTGCGCTCCGAGCGCGTGAAGGTCGTTCCCTCGGCAATTGAGGATGCAACAGGCTATTCCTTCCCCAGCGGACACACCGCCAACGCGGTTTCCACCTTCGGCGGCGTTTCAAGAATCGACAAATTCAAAAAATACAGCTGGATTTTCTGGCTGATCGCCATTTTAATCGGCTTTTCGCGCATGTATCTGGGCGTTCACACGCCTCAGGATGTGCTTGTATCGCTGGCTTTGGGCGCGGTTCTCGTTTTCGTTATGGAAAAGCTCAATCATGCGCTCCAGAAAAATCCCGCGCTGGACATTCCGATTTCGATTGTCAGCATTTTTCTCGGCGCAGGGCTTTGCCTGTTTGCGTACTTAAGACCCTACCCGGATGAAAACGGCCTCAAAATCAGCATGGATACCTTCAAGCTTGCAGGCGCCTCCGTCGGCATCATGATCGGCTGGGTGCTTGAAAGGCGCACGGTAAAGTTTCAGATTCCGGGCGAATTTCTCAAAAAGGCCGCGCGTTTTGTGGGCGGGCTTCTGATCGTGCTTCTGATCATGAAGGGATTCAAATCGCCCTTAAACGCTCTTCTGGGCGAAATGGCCGGATCGTTTGCCCGGTATTTTCTGGTGGGTATTGCGGCTACCTACGGCTGGCCGCTCGTGTTTCACAAGGCGAAATTCTGAGGAGATTAACAGATGGCTATCAAAAAAGAAGAATGGTCCGTTGAAATCAAGCCTGCGCACGGCTGGCTGAATGTGAATCTCAAGGAGCTTTGGCGCTACAGGGATCTGATTTACCTTTTGGCAAGGCGAAATTTCGTGTCTCTTTATAAGCAGACAATTCTGGGCCCCGCGTGGGCGATCATTCAGCCGCTTTTAACGACAGTCGTGTTCACAGTCGTATTCGGCAAAATTGCAAACATCTCAACCGACGGCATGCCGCAATTTTTGTTCTACATGGCGGGAAGCGTTCCGTGGACGTATTTTGCCAGATGTCTTGAAAAGACCAGCTCCACCTTCTTAACAAACGAAAGAATTTTTGGCAAAGTGTATTTTCCGCGCCTGTGCGCGCCGATTTCCACGGTTTTGTTCACGATGGTCAGCTTCTTTATACAATTTGCGCTGTTCCTTGTTTTCCTCACATTCTACGCCGTCAAGCCAAACCCGGTCGTGCATCTCAATTGGAGTCTCATCGCGCTCACGCCCATCGTGCTTGTTGAAATGGGACTTCTGGGGCTGGGCGTTGGCGTCATGATTTCCGCGCTCACCGTCAGGTACCGCGATTTGGCGCTGCTGGTGTCCTTCGGCGTGCAGCTTTGGATGTACGCGTCCCCCGTCGCCTATCCGGCCTCTTTGATGATTACGAATTATCCATCGCTCGCGGGCATTTATATGCTTAACCCCATGGCGCCGATCATCGAATATTTCCGCGCAGCGTTCCTTGGCACAAATACGTTCAACCCCGGATACCTCGCTTTGAGCATGGTCGTCACCTGCGCGCTGTTATTTGCGGGCGTAATTCTTTTCAACCGTTCGCAGAAGACGTTTATGGATAATATTTAAAGGGAGGGCGGAATATGAACGACATTGTACTTCAGGCCGAGCATGTGTACAAGCAGTATCGCTACGGCGTTCTCAACAACCGCACCTTCAAGGACGACTTGGCGGAAAAGATCGCCAAGATACGCAAAAAAGAAAATCCGTTGTCAAAGGTCGGAAACGCCCAAATCTCCGGGCGCGACGGACAGAAATTCTACGCGCTGGAGGACGTCAGCTTTAACGTCAAACGCGGTCAGGCGGTTGCCCTGATCGGACGCAACGGCGCGGGAAAATCCACGCTTTTAAAGCTGATTTCCCGAATCACCTCCCCGACGGAGGGCGTCATCCGCTATAAAGGCAATGTCGCAAGTTTACTCGAGGTCGGAACCGGCTTCAACCGCGAGCTCACAGGCCGCGAAAACATTTACCTAAACGGCGCAATCATGGGCATGACAAAAGCGGACGTCACAAGAAAGCTCGATGAAATCATAGAGTTTTCCGAAATCGGCCCCTTCATCGACACGCCCGCAAAAAGGTATTCCTCCGGCATGTATGTAAAGCTGGGCTTCGCCGTCGCCGCACATCTTGACCCGGACATTCTGATTTGCGACGAAGTGCTGGCGGTGGGCGATGTGAAATTTCAGGACAAGTGCATCCGCAAAATGAGCGAGCTTGCATCGGAGCACACCGTCATCTACGTAAGCCACAACATGCGAACCCTGCGCCAGCTCTGCACCAGCGCCATATATCTTGAAGAAGGCAAGCTCACCTATGCTGGCGACCTTGAGCACGCGATTTCGCTGTATTCCGGCGCGTCCGCCATGAATGAAACCCACAGAGATTTCACCGATGTACGTCATCAGGGCAATATCGGAAGGTTTGTCCGCCTTCTGACGCTGGACATTCTGGACGTGGCTTCCTGCGAATACGAAATGGGCGCAAGCATCCGCTTCCGCCTGAAAATGCAGTCGTCGGTCGAGGTCAAGGGGCTTAAAATCGGCATTCAGCTCACGCGCCCGGGCAGCGACATCCTGTCAACCTCTCTAAGCGCGCCCTTCGCCGATACAAAGCAAAACGAAATTCTCGAAGAAACCTTCGAAATGCCGCTGGGCGGCTTAGCCCCCGGCGAATACGACGCGAGAATCTGGCTGTATATGGTCGATCCCATGGGCCGCATGATCTCCTATGACATCGTGCCCAACGCGTTCCGCTTCGCCGTCACCCAAAATCCCGAGAAAAATCAAGGGCTTTTGTGGAACGAAAAGGCGTTGGGCCTTTTCAGAATGGGCGATATCGAAAGAATCCAATTGTAACTGAGATAAGCAAAACCGAGCGAAGCTTTCCGTTTCGCTCGGTTTTTCGTTTGCCCGAAAACCCATGATCTCGAAGAAAACCAATGGTGTATTTTATGCCTCAAACTCGGGAATATCAATTTCGGAAATCCCCTTTTTAGGATCATCCGGCACAAACACAGTCTTGATTTCAAAGGGCTTGAACGAAAGAGCAAAGCGTCTGTTTAAAAGAGCGCATTCGATCCTCGTTTTCGTTTCCGCGCCCATGGATTCGTACAGGCGCAGAATCGTTCCTTCCTTGTTTTCGCTCTTTTTCAAGGCGCGAAGCACAATGTTTGGCCTGTCCATGGAGATTCCGCTGAACATCCTCGGAAGCGGCCCTTCATGATAGGTTTCGACGACGGCGGCAAGGCTTTCATTCAAAACCGCCGCGCGATTCTGAACGCCGCTTTGACGGATATCGCCTTCAAACGGATAAACCTGATACGTGAAATCGGTTCTTCCGATCTGCATGTATTCCATGTCCTCATCGCGCGTTTCCTGACCGTAGTGGTCGGCAAAAGCGGAGGTGTTGATAAACGTCTGGCGGATTTCGTCCCCGGGCGCAGCGGAGCTGTATGCGCCCCGATTCAGTATGGCGACGCCGCCTTCTTCGCCTGCGCCCGCAATCCAGCGCTGGTTCGACTCTTCCTCGCCCGAGGGCTTTCTTTCGATTGCGCCAAACGGAATCTCCGTCAGAAAGCGCATCTTTTCGGCATTCGGCGCAAGGCAAAGCTTAAGCATCGCGTGCTTTGTGTTTAAAGTCGCCGAGGCTCTTACTTCAACCACGTCGCTCTCGTCCGTCAGAATATAATCGCGCACAAGCGTGTTATTAAGAAGGCTGCTTTCAGCGCGAAGAACCACGCGCACAGGGCCGTTTTCCTTAATCGTCAGGCGCGCATCTGCGAAGCTTCCGATTTCCTCATCGAAGGTAAACAGGTTATGCGCCCATGTGTCGGCATGCGTGATATCAACCAAAATGGTTCTCGCAGGGCGCTTGAGCGCGTTTTTGCCGGTCTTTTTGACGATAATCTTTTCGATATCGCCGGTTTCGGGTGAAATTTCTACGCGCAGATGCTTGTTTTCCATGACGTTTTCATGAATCGACAGGCTTTCGTTTTTCTCCGCGCGCTTGTCCTCGCCCGTCATGTGCATCCAGTACAAACGATAGCCAAGCGGCGGCACATCCGCCGTAAACAGCGTGTCCCACTTGTCCGTACCATTCGTGCGTCCGGCGCGGATTTTCTGAACCGGCACGTCGTTTCCATCGTCGTCCGTGATTCTCACGCCCTCGCTGTACAGACTGACTGCGCTTAAAACCTCAAACGCGTGCGGGTTAAACACCACAACCGGCGTTCCGTAGCCCGATACATTCCACCGCCAGAAGTGATTTTCCTTGGAACGCACAAGCTCCTTGTTGCCCTTCATCGTGTCAATCGCCCACGAAAGCCTCTGCAGCGCAAAATTCTCCGCATGGTCGGCTGCCGAATAGCTGTATTTAAGATCCGTAATCATTTCATCCAGCGCTTCTTTGATGGAGCAGCCGCCAAGCAAATCGTGAAATTCGTTAAACAGCAATGTTTTCCACGCGCGGGATAAATCCTTAATGCCCAGTCCCGTCAGTTTTTCCGCCATAACGCCAAAGACTTCCGCGCTCAAAAGCTTGTTTTCCGTCTTCCTCAAAAGCATTTTAGAGTCTGCAAAGGTAGAATAACAGCCGCTGGCATGGTGCTGAAGCTCGCCCGACCATGTGGGAAGAGAAACGTCCTTAATGGATTCAAAGTAGGAATCGGGATCTCCATAATTCACACCCTCGCCCGGATGCTCCTTTTTCCACGCCTCAATTTCGTTTAGGCACCGAATCGTCGGGCCCCCGCCATGGTTGCCCACGCCGTAAAAGCACATCATGTTATATCCGTATTTCTCGGACAATTTCAGCGTTTCCTCAATGCGCCAAACAACGTCCTCGCCGCCATAGCCCCAAGGAATGCGAAACGCCCTCACGCTGCTTCCGTCGACGCCCTCCCAAAGAAGCGCGCCCTCAGGAATATTCGCGTTCTCGTTCATCATCGGACGCATCCATACATAGTTGACAATTCCGGCCAGATTCAATATCTGCGGAAGCTGGCCGTTGTGACCGAACGTGTCCACGTTGTAGCCCGTTTTCACGGTCACATTAAATTTTTCCTTAAAATACCGCTGGCTCACAAGAAGCTGACGCGCGATGGATTCGCCGCTTAATGAATTCATATCCGGCTGCACCCACATGCCGCCGACAATCTTCCACCGGCCTTCCAAAACGCGCTTTTTGATTTCAGAAAACATCTCGGGCGCGTTCTCCTCGATCCACTCGTAATAGGAAGCGCACGCACAGGTGAACACATAACCTTGAAACTCGTTCATTCGATCCAACGCCGACTGAAACGTCGCCTTGATTTCGTGAAAGCCTTCCTTCCACGTCCACAGCCATACAGGATCCAGATGCGCATTGCCAATCAGATATACCCTGTCCATCCAGTCATCTCCTTACATCATAATATTCATTATGTACATGCTCCCCATGGCAACCATACCCAGGAGCGACAAAATAAAGCCGAGATACATGTTTTTTGCAGGCTTTGAACATAAAAGCACAGTTGCATACACAATCGAAAGCGCCATCGCAGCGTAGAGAATGATTTCAATATTGACTTCCTTGAGGATTTCCGCCGCAACCAGCCAGCCGCCGCACAAAAACGCCGTAACCACATCCGCCGCGCAAAGCCCCCGGTATACCGCGTCCGCCGCTGCGCCTACAAGAATGGAAATGGCAAAAAGCCGTGCGTCGCTGAACCAGAAATATCCGTATTTTCCTGCGTCCGGCCACACGAAAAGCCCCGCCAAGCGTCCGATCAGAAACAAAAACAATACCGCCTTTTCCCATTCCCGCTTCTTGGGACCGCGCATCATGAGAAGCCCCCACACGCTTGCGGAAAAGAAAACGCCCATCGAAATCATATTCAAGGGAATGTTTGTAATCTGAACGCCGCTGGCCGCCGTTCTGAAATTCAGCGTCCCATCCTGCAGGCTCTCCAGATACAAAGGCGCAAGCACCAGCGCCATTCCAAGCCCCGCAAGCAGCCTGCGCCGGGGATTCGCCGCAATCAAAAGCACGAGCCCCAAAAAGCACACGCCGAGCAAAACGAAATTCCAAACGTAATCAATAAACCGAACAGACGCCATTTGAAACACAAAATCGAACGCGTCAAACAGCTTCAAATAGCCCAAAAACAGAGGCAGTAAAACCAGCCTCCACGCAAAATGAACTTCCCCGCGAACACGCGCCATAGCAAAAAATCCTCCAAAATCATTCGTCCTCTCTATTATACTATGAATCCGCGCCGACTGCAAAATAATTTTGAATATTTTCAATTTAACATCCAAAATGGTTGACAAATCCATCCCCCTATGGTATTATAGATTGTGCCGTTGAGAGAACGGAATCTACATCGCGGGGTAGAGCAGTCCGGTAGCTCGTCGGGCTCATAACCCGGAGGTCGAGGGTTCAAATCCCTCCCCCGCAACCATACGCCGGCGTAGCTCAGTTGGCCAGAGCATTCGGTTCATACCCGAAGTGTCATTGGTTCGAATCCGATCGCCGGTACGCAAAAACCGTCCAAGCTAAAGGCTTGGGCGGTTTTTTTCTGCATATACGAATGCAACAATCAAAAAAACTCAATCGCAACCCCCATATGCCGCCAATTCACGCCGCATATGGGGGTTTGTGTACGCTGTGTTATTGCCGCCTTAATCTGCACGTCAAAGCGCATACCATTCGGCCCGTAAGGCCCATCCCTCGCACGTCAGAACGTCACTTCTCCATCGTGAGACAGAAGCGACGCCGACGTCACCTTATCAAGCTTCATTGCTTCGCGAACCAGCTCTCCGCCCTTCGCCGTGCGCAGCTCGATAATCATATCCAGCGAGGACGCCGTCATGTTGCGGGATTTGATCTTGAAATGCTTCTCATATTTGCGCACCGCGTTCAGAATTTCCTCTTCCGCATCCAAATCACTGGCGTTCACAACAAAGATCATGGGCGCCTTCGCAACCGGGAACCAGTTCAGAACCAATATGCCCAGCGTAATCACGATCGACAGAACCACCGCCACCTGCGCAAGTCCCGCGCCGCAGATAATACCCACGCTGATCGACCAGAACAAGAACATCAGATCCATCGGATCCTTAATAGCCGTGCGAAAACGCACAATGGACAGCGCGCCAACCATGCCCAGCGACAAAACCACGCTCGACTGCATCGTCAGAATCAGCGCGGCGGTAATCACTGTAATGCCGACTAACGAGATATTAAAACTCTTGGAGTAAAATGCCTTTCGCGTCACACCGCGGTATGCTAGAAAATTCAGAACGCTATTGAGGAAGCAGCAGTTCTTGCATAATCTTCTTTCCATTCATGTTTATATAGCCGCCGTTTACAGATTGGTTTTCACACGTCGCATAATATACTGTTTTTTGTCCTCATTCACTTGATGTACTCAATATAGAAATGCTCCGTATCGCAAATAACAATACTGTGGTGCGTTTTCCTTTTATCAACCGGCGGATCAGATCTCTAGTCACCCTACTTCTGTGTCAAGTATCATTCATTTTTTGCGCTTCTGGTTTTAAACCAGATTGGGGACGGCATCAAGCATTGGATAGCCCTCCAGCATGCGGATGGCGGTATTCGCCATTTCCTGGAGTAGCAGGCTTACAGCAAAATACTTATCCCGCATCTTGCCGTACCCGTCAGCCGCAGCTGCATCTGGCCTGTAATACCCAGAACACACAACACTCAAAGGGTATTGGTTTACCAACAAGCAAGACTTGCATCTTAAGTACATCCTCAAAAGTCGTATCCCCAACGCCTTTTATCGAGAGGAAAACGACCATATATTGGCACAGATACTGCTTATAGAGTTCTTTTCATTCTGCGTAATATCCACTGTTTTTTGACTGGTTTCACTTGATATACTCCGTATAGGAATGCCCCTCATCAAAAGCAACAATACTATGATGCGTCTTTCTTTTTTCGACCGGCGGATCAGATCGCCAGTCCCCATATTTTTGTGTCAGATATTCATCGTACTTTTCCGGTACAATAACAGCGATTCCTTCAAAAAAAACCTTTTTTCCGTTGCCATATTGCGACCTATGAGCATACTCCAGTTGCCCCTGCCAATTTCCATAATTGCACCAATAATCAGATTGATCAACCGGATATTGACTATATAGCTTCTCTGTCTGAGCAATGATCTGAGCTGTCCTCTTGTGATATCCTAACATCCTAAATATTGCATTTCGAACACGGGCTTTTCCTTTTCTGTTTCCCTTCAAAGCACAAAACCGTTTCCACATCAGCAGCTTCCTTTGCATATCAAAGTGCTTTTGCTCGTGCTCTTTGGACGGATAGCCATCCAACGGGAAGATATCAATATAAATCCCGTGATTCATCCTGAGATGCTGCATATTAGCCTCAATTTGCGTAGTGTTGGAATTTCGAAGCTTGCTGAATTCATGCGGAAAAGCTTTGTCAGTTTTGTAGTTTTGCAAAAAGATATCGTCGGGCAAAAATGCAAAAGCATTTTTCAGGAATATTTCATAATCAGGGCGAGGTAATGCAACATCAACATCATCATCCCACGGAATATACCCGCCATACTTTACAGCTCCCAGTGCAGTTCCGCAAACGCAAAACCATCTTAGATTGAGCTTTTCACAGGCATCAATAAAATACTTCAGCAGTTCCAGCTGTTTTGCTCTCAGAGCCTCCATTTTTTGCTTATCCATACCGTAAACCTACCCTTTCTGTTTATTTCCGCCAGTTTAATTTTCAATATATTTCGTAGTGTTCTTACCGCATATGCCGGATTTATGCCCTGAAGCATCAAGCGATTATTGCTTCTGATTGGTTTGTATATAAAGCCTAAACCAAAGTTGGTGAAAGCCTGTGTAAGTATCGAGGCCAAAGCTGCGCCGCTTGCTCCCCAAAGAGGTATCATAACATAATTGAGCGCCACATTCAGTAGGACACCTGCTAAATTGATCTTCCACAAGCATTTCTGCTTTTCTTCTACCAAAATCCAGACGTTCCGGATTTTTCCCATAAACGAAAACGGAATCTGCCACGCTAATATTTTCAGCACAGGTACAGAAGCCATATATTCTGCACCATAGAGTATGTATACCACCAAATCAGCAAACACTGTGAATGCAATTCCCTGCAGTACTGCCAAGTAAATAATTATGCAGTACAGCTTTGACACACTATTTTCATATTCCTGTATTGTTTCTTTCTTTTTTTTGACGACGACCGGTCTCATTGAGTCTATAACGGCTAAAAAAACAAACTGACACACAGAGGCGCATGTAATTGCTGCCGAATAATATCCGTTTTCTGCATTGCCATTCATGAATTTCAACATGATGTGATCTGTATTATGAAATACAGTTACCATCATTGCGGCCCATATATAGGGAATGCTTCTTTTTAGCAGAGGCTTTACGAGTGATAAATCAAACTGCAGCTTTTGTCCTCCGCGTTTGTGATAGATCATCAGCAGAGCAAAGCCTGTTAAACCATACTCAATCGAATAAACAACAGCAAACCAATAAACACTTTTTCCTGTAATCAACAGGAAAATTTTATATGAAGACACGACTACATAAGTAATCAGCGCCATAATGGACGGAAACTTGGACTGCAGCCTGCTGTGAAACCAATACTGGATCAGCTCAACTACCTGAAAAAACATCGACAGGCTATACAGCAAACACACCAAAATCGTCTGCGGTTCTCCTGCATTTACTATAGAAACAAAAGTGTACACCGATAGCGTACACACAAAACTGGACATCATCCCCATTCCCAGAGACGTGCCCAAAACTTGCCCTTCACGGGTCGGATGGTCGATCAGCTCTTTCACCAAAGTTGAGTTCATACCGAGCTGCGCAAACGACATCACAAAAGCCACGATTGACTTGGCATAATTGATCAGACCGTAATTGGAAGGCCCCAGATACCGGGCCGACAGCATGCCTATAACCAGCTGTAAAATCGACTGAGCAGCTTTGCATACGACGACCCACTTTACGTTTTTAGTGATTCTCTTACTTTCCATTGCAACAAAGGAGTTTTCTGTCGGGAGGCGAACCTCCCGACAGAAAACGTAGAGTTATTGTACCAATTGTCCGAGTTCGTTGAAGTTATAGCTCGCTTCCGGCAGCAGTCCGTTGGGCTTCCAGACGTAGTACCGCTGATTCACGATAAGCTTACCATCCGTCGAAGCGAAATAGTAATGTCCGTCGATGTGCAGAAGACCAGCCTGCTGACCACGACCCATGACGTAGTAGAACAGCGTACCGTTCATTTCCGCAATTTCGCCGGTGATTACTTCACCATTGACGATCTTGACGCCCAGCATCTTACCGTCGGGCGCGAAGAAGTAGTTGTTGGAGGATACAATTCCATTACCCTTCCAGACATAGTACTTGCCGGTGGCCAACACGCCGTTAGCCTTGGCATTATAGTAGTAGCCATCAACTTCGACCAGACCAGCCTCAACTCCCTTACCCTTTTCATAGTAAGTCGCAACGCCGTTGATCTCAGCGATTTCGCCAACTACCATGTCGCCGTTGACCTTCTTCATGCCCAGAACGTGGCCATCATCAGCGAGCTGGTAATTGGCGATTACTATGTGTGGAAGCACAATGACAAAGTTGCCATCGGTACCTACACGTTCGACAATGAAGGCAAGCTGATCGGCGAATCCGATGCAATCTGCTGCGAG
>JAFWZN010000013.1 GCA_017522345.1 Clostridia bacterium
GAAATTACAGACCATCAACAAATCTCTGGGTGAGGCATGGAGAGGGAGCGCACTCCCTCTCCATTTTCAATCGATTTTGGCGGCATGTACGGCAAAATCGCGCGTTTTCACAAAGCGCAGCGACTGAAAACGCTTCCCCTTTCCGATCCCCGCCCGGAAATTCTGAAGAATTTCAGGGGATCGGCCCCTCTCATCAAAAAAGGTACTTTTTTGATGACTTGAAATCGGAAGGAGCATGTTTTCCTTCCGATTTTTTATAGACTAATGGAAGCAATATGCCGAGAATCAGTCTTATTTGCCTAAATGCGACTTAAATATGACTTGGCTGTTAAATACTTGACAGGAAAAACTTGCGAGAGTATAATGTTCCCATTCTTTTTTTCGAGGTGTTGAATTGTGGATATCTTTACCAAATGCTATGAATATACATTGGCGGACGATTTCAAAAAGGCAGGCGTTTATCCGTATTTCCATGCGCTTCAGTCGAGGCAGGACAAAGAGGTTATCATGGAAGGCGGCCGAAAAATTATGCTTGGCAGCAACAATTATCTGGGCCTGACCACGCGCCCGGAAATCATTGAGGCGGGCATAAAGGCGTTTGAGCAGTATGGTTCCGGTTGCTCGGGCTCAAGATTTTTGAACGGAACCCTTGAGATGCATCTGGAGCTTGAAAAGGAGTTGGCTGAATTTCTGAGAAAGGATGGAATCGTTACCTTCTCAACAGGCTTCCAGTCCAACCTAGGCATCATTTCGGCGCTCGTCGGTCACGGCGATTATGTGATCTGTGATCAGGAAAACCATGCTTCAATTTACGACGGCTGCCGCTTAAGCTATGGCAGAATGCTGACCTATCCCCATGCGGACATGCAGGGACTTGAAATGCAACTGGCCAAAATCCCGGATAAGGCAGGAAAGCTGATCGTGACCGACGGCGTATTTTCCATGGGCGGTGATATTGCCAAGCTTCCCGAGATCTGCAGGCTTGCAAAAAAATACGGCGCGCGCGTGATGGTGGACGATGCCCATGGCCTTGGTGTATTGGGTGAAGGCGGACGCGGAACCGCCAGCTATTTCGGCCTTGAGGACGAAGTGGATATCTATATGGGAACGTTTTCAAAATCGCTTGCTTCCCTGGGCGGATATATGGCAGCTTCCAAAGAGGTTGTCAATTATGTAATGCATTCCTCACGCCCGTATATCTTCTGCGCAGCAATTCCGCCGGCGAACTGCGCGGTAGCGCTTCAGGCGCTTAGAATCATCAAAAAGGAGCCGGAGCTGGTTCAGAGGCTGTCCGACTTAAGCGCCTATGCCCGCGCAGGCTTCAGGAAAAAGGAAATCCCGATCATCGAAAGCAAAACGCCGATTATTCCCGTATATACATATGAGGTAGAAAACACGCTCAGAAAAGCAAAAGAGCTGTTTGAAGGGGGCGTGTATGTCAATCCGGTTCTTCCGCCTGCGACACAGCCCGGAAACTGCCTCCTGCGCACAAGCTATATGGCAAGCCTGACGACAGACCTGATTGATGAAGCGCTTGATATTATGAAGAAGGTTTTGAAAGCATGATGAAAACGGCAATCGTAACCGGCGCAGGCAGCGGTATCGGTTATTATGCGGCGAAAACGTTGTTTGAAAATGGCTGGAAGGTATATGATTTTTCAAGAACCAACCGCTGCTTTGAGGGTGTAAACCATATCGCATGCGATGTAGCAAAGGAAGAGGATGTTTTAAGCGCCGTTAGATCGGTGATTGAAAAGGAAGGGCAGATCGACCTTCTGATCAACAACGCGGGCTTTGGCATATCAGGCGCTGTGGAGTTTACCGATCCTGAGGACTCGCACCGTCTTATGGAGGTCAACCTGTTCGGCGCGGATCGACTCACGCGCGCGTGCGTCGGACACATGCGAAAGAGAGGGCAGGGGAGGATCGTTTTCATCAGCTCGGTGGCCGCGGTGTTTCCGATTCCCTTCCAGGCGTGGTATTCGGTTTCGAAGGCTGCGGTGAACGCCTATGCATCGACGCTTCGAAACGAGGTTGCGCCGTTTGGCATAACAGTTACCGCCGTGATGCCGGGAGACACGAAGACCGGCTTTACCGGATCAAGGATAAAAACGCATCAGGGCGATGAATGCTATGGCGGAAAAATTGAGAGGTCTGTTTCCAAAATGGAAAAGGACGAAAAAAACGGGATGAGCGCCGAAAAGGCAGGCGCATGGATCGCCCGTGTCGGGATGAAAAAAAGAGTCAGGCCCCTATACACCATCGGCTTTGGCTATCAGACGCTGGTTTTCCTTAAGCGGATTCTGCCGGAGAGCCTGATTGGGTTTTTGATTCGCATGCTGTATGCCAAATAAAGAAGCATACAAAATAACGCATATCGCAAATCAATGTGAAAGGATCACAAGGATTTACGATATGCGTTTTTTGAATTTTTTCGGTCAGTTGTTTTTACGGATCAGATCACGCCATTTGTCGACGAACTTTATGACAGATTTGTAGTCAGCTTTTTTCGCGTCAAAGGGATTGGATGCGTTTCTCTTTTTGAAAATCTCCATCATCCGTTTGTCTTCCTCTGTAAGAACAAGGGGAATTTCAAGATCGGCAATCAGCATGAGATACATTTTTTCTGAAGTATATCTGCCGCACAGGGTTTTGAGGGAAATGGTGAAGCTTCCCGCGATGTCGGTTGGAAGAACAAATGCGATATCGCCGGCTTTGAAGGAGAGATCCTCTCTGGCGCATCCCTCGAATTTTCCGCTTGCAAGCGTTTTCCCGTCTTCTGCGGCGGCTGTGTATTCAATGACGTAATCGGCGTCCGGTTTATCGTTGATCAGCCAGACTTCCGATTCGAAAGATTCGCCTGCGGTGTAGAAAAGTTTTTTGTATTTAAGGCTTGCAAGCACGCTTTCATACGCTTCCTTTACGGCGTAGTATCCGAGCTTTTTGCCGCCGTAATATTCCAGCACGTTTGAACACTGCACATTCGGCCACGGTTCGTTGAACTGCCATGTCATCTGACCTACGTTTTTCCATTGCCTTCTGCGGTTGGATTCGAGTGAATAGCGGAGGCTTTCCGCCTGTACAAACTGGTTGACCTTTATGTAGTCGGAAAGCGGTATATGCTTAAGATCGCCGAACATCGTGCGCTCGCGCATTGAGTAGGAATCCCAACCGCCGCTGTGATGCGCCCAAGCGCGGTTTTCGCTGGTGGTATATAGTTTTTGGTCTTCCTCTTTAAAGATTTTTTTGATTTGATCCATGCCGGAAATGCCGCCGCAGCCGAACTCGCCATGAATGATGGAATCGGACGCGTCGTAATACTCATAATGCCTGTACGGCCCCATGTAGCCCCACGGGCCGTGCACGTCGTGATTATTTCCGATATCGCCCATTTTGTAAAGCGCGTTCGGGCCGGAAGCGGAGGAGGGGAGCATCTGAATATCGGGCGCATAGGTGTTGACGATATTTTTCAGCATCTGAAGCGTCGGATCTTCAAACGTTGCCGGATGCCCTTCGTGGTCTTCCTGTCCCAGATACCGCCAATCGGTCAATTCGTTTCCGCCGTCCATGAAGATGAGAGAAACATGGTTTCGAAGCCTTTTTACGTTTTCTGTGGCGGCGGTTTCCAGAAGCGACAGGAACTGCGCGTTCCTTGACGGAACGTCGTCGCAGCCGGAGGAGGACATTGTGAATTCCTGAAGGATCATGAGGCCGTATTTGTCCGCGGCGCGATAGTATTCTTCGCTTTCGATATGGCCTCCGCCCCAGATTCTTAAGTAATTGACGTTTGCGTCCTTGACGGCCTTGAGCTTTTCATCAATTTCCTTTTCGTCCGTCAGATGCATTAAGTCCAGCGGCACCATATTTGTGCCCTTTAAATAAATTCGCTTTCCGTTTATTTTGACCAGATATTTAAGCGCGTCTTCTCGTCCGTCTGCATGGATGTATTCAAGGGTTCTAAAGCCGATATTGTGGGAAACGGCGTCGTCCGTTTTTCCGCCGACGATTATGGAAATGGATGAATGCGAAAGCGCCTGATCTCCATAGCCGTTCGGCCACCAGAGAAGGGGGTTATTATCGTCCAGACAAACGTCCTCGCAGATTTCATGGATGCCTTCCGTAAGGGAGATGTTTTTTTCGAAGTGAACGGGCACAATTCCCTTTTCGGTTCGAAGATCAATATCAAATGAATAGGTTGCGTCCGTGTTTTTAAAGGCTTCGATTTCCGCGTGGAAGGATACCGTCCATTGTCCGTTTTCGAAAACGGGTCTAATGAAGCTGTGCTTGATGCGGGCGGCCTCGTATCCCGTGATCGTTACGGGCGCATACAGCCCCAGATCGATTACGCGCGCGGCAAAGTCCCATTTGTAGTTGAAGCGGGCTTTCAAATAGCGCGTTTTTGAGGTATAGCCGGGCTGCGGATCGCAAATGGGCGCATGTTCGAGCACGCAGACAAGGGTGTTTTCTCCGATGACGGCGAAATCGTTGATTTTCGCTTCAAAGGCGATATACATTCCTTCGTGCCTTGCGACCTTTTTGCCGTTTACATAGATCTTGGCCGAATAATCGATGCCGCCGAAGCGAAGGATAAGGGGATTCTTAAGCTGCGTTTCGGTCACGGTGAACGTGGTTCTGTACGTCCACCAGCGGCCCGCGACCCATTCCGCGCCAAGCGAATTCTGATCGAAATAGGGGTCTTCGATTATGCCGGCGTTGATGAGGTCGCGATAGATGCTTCCGGGAACGGCTGCGTCAATCCATGGAACAAGGTTGGTGGCGGGATTGATGAGAACGCCTTCCTTGATGTAGTTAGAAAAATCCGCTTGATAAGGAAGGGAAGCCATTACTTTCCATTGACCGATCTGAATGTTTTCCATATTGTTTCCCTCTTCCGTAGTTGTTTTCAGCTGCGCGTATGTTTTTATGCATTCTATTATAATCGATCAGGCGGAAGTTGTACATGGCATATTCTCGAAATTGCATAAAAAAGGGCGCGCTTATTTTCCCTTTTTCCCGTTGACAGATTTCGATAACCGTGGTATCATATCCGTAATTTCATATTGGGCGATGACGAAGAGGGTTTTGGGCTTGATATCGTTTCAGAGAGCCGGCGGTTGGTGCGAGCCGGCAATGATTGGCCAAAAGCTTGTCGCTTCCGAGCCGGATGGCAGAACGTTTCTTACGAAATCAGTAGAGCCTCCCGTGAGCCTGCGAAAACGGTGAGCGGCTTGATGGAGCCGTGAGGCGCATTTTGTCAAATGCGTGAATTTGAGTGGTACCGCGTGTGAAAGATATTTTCATCCGCCTCAAAGATGTATGTTTCTTTGAGGCGGATTTTTTAGCGAAAGGGGGCTTTTATTCATGAATCAGACGACGGGTCTGGAATTCAAGCTTCAGGAGATGGCCGGGCGCATTCGTGAGCTTCGTGAAATCGAAGGCATTTCCGAACAGAGCATGGCTCAGAAAACGGGCGTTACGATTGAAGAATACAGACTTTGCGAGGCGGGCAAGGCGGACTTGAACTTCGCCTTTATTTACCGCTGCGCGCTGGTTTTAAGCGTTGACGTTACCGATATTATCGAGGGCTCAAGCCCGAGGCTTTCCGGCTATACGGTTACGAGAAGCGGCATGGGACAGAAAATCGAGCAGGCGCACGGCATGGTGTATTATAACTTAGCCGCGCAGTTCAAAAACCGAATTGCCGAGCCTCTGTACGTTAACGCCGCCTATTCCGAGGAGGCGCAGTATCAGGATATCGAGCTCACCAGCCACGAGGGTCAGGAATGCGATATCGTTATTTCCGGCAAGCTCAAAGTGCAGGTGGGAACGCACTGGGAAATCTTAGGCCCCGGAGACAGCATTTATTACGATTCCTCAAAGCCCCACGGCATGATTGCAGTGGGCGGCGAAAACTGCCTGTTTTACGCGATTGTATTAAATCCCTCGGGCGATACGATTCCGGAGCTTGCGGTCAAGGAGCCCATGATGACGCTTCCGAAGCCCGAAGCCGCGCCCGCGCCTGTTCACACCGCGCCCAAGGGAGAGCATGTTTGGTCAAAGTGGGTGGACGCGGTTGAGAATTCCGACGGCTCCTTAAAGGCCATTTCGTTTAAGAATCCCGAAAAGTTCAATTTTGCTTTTGACATTGTGGACGAGCTGGGTAGGAACAATCCCGACAAGCTTGCCTTGATGCACATTTCCCGTGACGGCGTGGAAAGCCGCTTCACCTTTGCCGACATTTCGCGCCTTTCAAACCGCGCCGCCAACTACTTCAGATCCATCGGCGTTAAAAAGGGCGATAAGGTGCTTCTGATGCTCAGGCGCCATTACCAGTTCTGGATCATCATGATGGCGCTTCAGAAAATCGGCGCGATTGCGATTCTCGCGCCCAACCAGCTTTTGAAAAAAGATCTTTCCTATCGCTTTACCGCCGCCGGTGTTTCGACCGTCATTGTGACGGGCGTTGGCGACTGCATAAATCAGGCGGAGCTTGCGCTTGAGGAATGCCCATTTGTTGTAAATCGCATTGTCGTTGAGGGCGAGCGGGAAGGCTGGCGCAATTTCGATACGGAATACCGCATATTCCGCTCAACCTTGTCCGTTCCCGCAAATGAGAAGCGCCCCGAGGGCGAAGACCTCATGCTCATGTTCTTTACCAGCGGAACGACGGGCTATCCGAAGATTGCTTCCCATACCTTTACCTATCCTTTGGGCCACTTCATTACCGCCCACTACTGGCATACCGTCGATCCGAACGGCCTTCACTACACGATTTCCGATACCGGCTGGGCCAAAAGCATGTGGGGCAAGCTCTACGGCCAGTGGCTGAGCGAAGGCGCGATTTTCGTCTACGACTTTGACAGGTTTGACGCCAACACCATCCTGCCGATGTTTAAAAAATACAACATCACCACTTTCTGCGCGCCGCCGACCATGTATCGCTTCATGATCAAGGAAGACCTTTCGAAGTTCGATCTTTCCTCCATCAAGCATGCGACCATCGCGGGCGAGGCTTTGAACCCCGAGGTATTCCACCAGTTCAAGAAGGCGACGGGACTTTCTCTTATGGAAGGCTTCGGTCAGTCGGAAACCACGATGATGATCGGAAACACCGTCGGCATGGAGCCTAAGGTTGGCTCCATGGGCAAGCCCGTGCCGCTTTACGACGTGGACATCGTTTCTCCTGAAGGCAAGAGCGTGGGCGTGGGCGAAATCGGCGAAATCGTCATCCATGTGGAGGACGGCCTGCCCTGCGGCTTAACGAGGGGCTATTACGACAACGAGCTTAAAAAGCCCGTTCTGGATATTTCCGACGGCATGTACCACACGGGCGACACCGCGTGGCGGGACGAGGATGGCTATTTCTGGTATGTGGGACGCGTGGACGACGTGATTAAATCCTCCGGCTACAGAATCGGGCCGTTTGAAATCGAATCCGTCATCATGGAGCTTCCCTATGTTCTTGAGTGCGGCGTATCCGCCTCTCCCGATGAAATCCGCGGCCAGGTGGTCAAGGCGTCGATCGTTCTTACCAAGGGTACGGAAGGCACGGAGGAGCTTAAAAAGGAAATCCAGAATTACGTCAAGAAAAAGACCGCGCCCTACAAATATCCGCGCATCGTCGTCTTCCGTGATGAATTGCCCAAGACGGTAAGCGGCAAGATTCAGCGCAATAAGCTGTAATAAATCGCACTTTTTGCAGGAAGATATGTTAAAAATATCATTTCTCGCCGAAAGTCCATTGACAAATTGCGCGTGAAATGGTATAGTCTCTCCATTGCAAATTCAAATGCTATGACGGAACCAGGTTCTTTTCCTACCTGTTTCAGAGAGCCGCGATTGGTGCGAGGCGGTACAGAGTGATTGGAATCATCTCCTTCCCGAGCAGGATGCCTGAACGGAGAATGCGAACGCAATTCTTCAGTAAGGCGTCACGGTTCGCCCCGTTACCATGGCGCAGGGTTTGATTGAACCCCAAATGAGACGGTTGCCTTCGGGCAATTAATTCGGGTGGTACCGCGATAAGATTGTCGCCCCGGAAACAGGTGTTTCCGGGGCGTGTTTTTTATTCTGTGTTTGCAATACTGATTTTGTGCGTTTTTGCGCTTAGTCCAAAGGAGAGAAAAGGATATGAATTCGATCAGACTTGTTGAGACGACGCTTTCCATGAAACAGGGTATGACCTTTAAAGAAAAATTGGAGACTGCGCGCATTTTAGACGGCGTGCATGTAGACGTAATCGAAACGTGTGAAATCGGCGGCGTTAAGGCCAATGAGATTCTGGTTAAATCCGTAGCGCAGCAGACGGCATACAGCATTGTTTCCTGCCCGGTTACTTTGATGGACGAAATCGAATGCGCCTACAATTCGGTAAAGGACGCAAAGAAAGCGCGTCTTAATGTAAAACTTCCTGTTTCCGTCGTTCAGATGGAGTATCTATATAAGAAAAAACCCGCCCAAATGCTCGAAATGATCGGGCAGATGGTTAAAAATGCCGCAACCTATGTGGAGGATGTAGAGTTTACCGCGCTTGACGCCACCCGTGCGGAGGAAGCGTTTCTGATCAAAGCGATTGAAGCTGCGGTCCAGTCAGGCGCAAAAACCGTCACCATTTCGGACGACGCGGGCGAAATGCTGCCGGACGAGTTTGGCGCGTTTATCAAAAGCATTTATGTCGGCGTTCCCGAGCTTCACGAAAGAAATGTGGGCGTAAAGACCGGAAACGCCCTCAGCATGGCTTGCGCCTGCGCTTTTGAGGCCGTCCGGGCGGGCGCGAACCAGATTACCGTCTGCGCTTGGGGCGAGCAGCCCGGTCTTGAGGAAATGGTATCGATTTTAAACGTACGCGGCGAAAAGTGCGGCGCGGCGTGCAATGTGGACAAAACCGCGCTCAAACGCGCCGTTTCTTTGATCGCCCGCTTCGACCGCGCCATGCCGAAGGAAGCGCTCAACGGCGCGGAGGAAACCGTGCCCGCGCAGCCGAAAAGGGAATTGGACAAAAACGCGGATATTTCGGCCGTTGCAAGAGCCGCTTCTCTTCTGGGCTATGACCTTTCCGGCGAAGATCTTGCAAAGGTCTATGAAGCCTTCCAGAACCTCGCAAACAAAAAGCCCGTGGATTCAAGAGAGCTGGACGCCATCATTGCTTCCGTCGCGCTTCAGGTTCCGCCGACCTACAGACTTTCAAGCTACGTTGTAAACAGCGGAAACATCATAAGCGCCACCGCCCATATCGTCCTTGACAAGCTGGGCGAGACGGTTCAGGGTCTTTCCGCCGGAGACGGCCCGATTGACGCGGCGTTCATGGCGATTGAAAACGTGGTCGGACATCACTACGAACTGGACGATTTCGAAATTCAGTCCGTTACCTCGGGTCGCGAGGCCATGGGCGAAGCGCTTGTAAAGCTTCGCGACGGCGGCAAGCTCTATTCCGGGCGCGGCATTTCCACCGACATTATCGGCGCATCCATCCGCGCATACCTAAATGCGCTTAACAAAATCGTTTACAGGGAGACGGGCGTATGAAGCTTTCAGTATCAACCTATGGCTGGAACAAATTTTCCTTCGCGGATTTTGTTTCCGTCGCCAGGGATATGCGCTTAAACGGAATCGAGATTCACGATATCGGCGAAAGCCGCTTTACGGGCGTGGGCGCGCCGTTTCAAAAAGGCGAAATCGACCACACCGTGCGCTCTTTAAAAGCGCTGGGTCTTACGATCACCTGTTTAGACGCGCGCATGAACCCGGCTGAGGCTGATGAAGCCGGTGACAAAGCCGAAGAAATCAAAAACCTCATCTCCTTTGCCGAAAAGGTAAACGCTCCCTTTGTGCGCCTGCGCGCGCTTTCAACGGGCGAAGGAGAGGAGAAGGAAAATGAAAACGTAAAGGCGCTCGTTTCGAAGGTTCTTCCGCTTGCGGAGGAAAAGAACGTGACGCTCCTCATTGAAACCTGCGGCATTTTCGCTGATACTTCTCGCCTCGTGGGCATTTTGAACGACTTTGCCTGCGACCATCTGGCGGCGCTTTGGGATGTGCATCATCCGTATCGCTTTATGGGCGAAAAACCCGAAAAGACCATTACAAATCTGGGTGCATATGTCAAGCACGTCCACTTAAAGGATTCCGTCATGAAGGACGGAAAGTGCGAATATTGTCTGCTCGGCGAAGGCACGCTCCCGATGAAGGAAATCTTCGGCGCGCTCCGTTCGGTCAGCTACGACGGTTTTTATTCTCTCGAGTGGGATCCCGAGTGGCTTAAGGAAGTGGACGATCCCGGCGTTGTTTATGCGCACTTTGCTTCCTTTGTCAAAAACTTTGAGCCTGCGCCCGCATGGGAGCAGGGACTCTATTTGAACAAAGCCGGAACGGGCAAATATGTCTGGAAGCACGACAGCTTAATCGACATGACCTTCCCGCAGGTGCTCGACCGCATGGTTAAGGAATTCCCGGATCAACTGTGCTTTAAGTATACGACGCTGGATTACACGCGCACCTATTCCCAGTTCCGAGACGACGTGGACGCATGCGCCCGCGCGCTGATTTCCTTAGGCGTTAAGCGCGACAGCCATGTCACCGTCTGGGCGACGAACGTGCCCGCGTGGTACATCGCCTTCTGGGCGACCACGAAGATCGGCGCGACGCTTGTCACCATGAATACCGCCTACAAGATCGCCGAGGCGGAATACCTTTTAAGGCAGTCCGACACCCACACGCTTATCATGGTGGACGGCTACCGCGATTCCGATTATGTGGACACAATCAAGCGTTTGTGCCCCGAGCTTGAACACACCGAGCCCGGTCAGCCGCTTCATGCAAAGAGACTTCCGTTTTTGAGAAATGTCGTAACGGTCGGATTTAAAATGGAAGGCTGTCTGACCTTCGATGAAATGATGATGAGAGCCCCCATGGTGCCGCTTGAGGAAGTGTACAGAAGAGCCGCCGAAATCAAGGGCGACGACGTTGCCAACATGCAGTACACCTCCGGCACGACCGGCTTTCCCAAGGGCGTAATGCTGACCCACAGAGGCGTTGTCAACAACGGAAAATGCATCGGCGACCGAATGGATCTTTCTACCGCCGATCGCATGATGATTCAGGTTCCGATGTTCCATTGCTTCGGCATGGTGCTTTCGATGACCGCCTCCATGACGCATGGAACCACGATGTGTCCGCTTCCGTATTTTTCGCCCAAGCCCGCGCTGGACTGCGTGAATCGCGAAAAAATCACCTGCTTTAACGGCGTTCCCACGATGTTCATCGCCATGCTTTCGCACCCGGATTTCGAAAAAACCGATTTTTCCCACATGCGAACGGGCATCATGGCCGGGTCGAATTGCCCTGAAAGCGTCATGCGCGAAGCGAGCGAACGGATGAACATGACGGGCATCGTATCCGTCTATGGACAGACGGAGGCAGCGCCCGGCTGCACGATGAGCAGGTGCTACGACGATTCTCTTAACGTCAGAACCCAGACCGTCGGATGCGCGCTTCCTGAAATCGAGTGCCGGATTATTGATCCCCTAACGGGAGAGGCGCTGCCCGACGGTCAGCAGGGCGAGTTTGTGGCAAGAGGCTACAACATCATGAAGGGCTATTACAAAATGCCCTCAGCGACTGCTGAAACCATCGACAGAGACGGCTGGCTGCACACGGGCGACCTTTGCATCCGCGATAAGGATGGAAACTATCGCGTGACGGGAAGGCTCAAGGATATGATCATCAGAGGCGGCGAAAACATATACCCGCGCGAGATCGAAGAGTTTTTAATCACCCACGACAAGATCTCGGACGTTCAGGTCATCGGCGTTCCCGACAAGCAGTACGGCGAGGAAATCATGGCCTGCGTGATTGTCCGCGAGGGAGAGGAAATGACCGAGGACGATATAAAGGCGTATGTCCGCGCGAATATGGCCAGACACAAGGTGCCCAAGTACGTGTGGTTTGTGGACAAATTCATCATGAACGCCGCAGGCAAAATTCAGAAATATAAGATGATCGAAAAGGCGATCCAAATATTTGGCCTTTCAAATCAATAGAGATATAACAATTGTGTTGTATAATGTATAGAAATTCATAGCGGAGGTAGAAAACATGGTCATCCGTATTGAGAAAAACATGAACCCGAAAATGAAACCTCAGGATGCAAGCAAGCTGGGCTTTGGCAAAGTATTTACCGACCACATGTTTGTGATGGAATACGACCGCGAAAACGGCTGGCACGACGCGCGCATCGTTCCCTATGGAAACATTTCCATTTCGCCCGCGTCCACCGTGCTTCACTACGGCGCGGAAATCTTTGAAGGCATGAAAGCCTATCGTCGTCCGGACGGCGAGATTCAGCTGTTCCGCCCCATGGACAACTTTGACCGCATGAACGATTCCGCCGACAGACTCTGTCTTCCGAGAATTGACGGCGAATTCTGCCTGCAGGCCTTGAAAACCCTTATTGACATCGACCGCGACTGGGTTCCTTCCGCGGAGGGCGCATCGCTTTATATCCGCCCGTTCCTTTTCGGAAACGACCCGTTTTTGGGCGTTCACACCGTAAACAACGCCACCTTTATTATCATTTTATCGCCCTCCGGCTCCTACTATAAGGAAGGCGTAAATCCCGTTCGCATTATGATCGAGACCGAAGACGTACGCGCGGTTCGCGGCGGCACCGGCTATGCCAAGTGCGGCGGCAACTACGCAGCCTCCATGCGCGCCGGCGAAAAGGCGGAAAAGAAGGGCTTTGCGCAGGTTCTGTGGCTGGACGGCGTAGAGCGCAAGTATGTCGAAGAAGTCGGCTCCATGAACGTCATGTTCAAGATTAACGGAACGGTCGTTACCCCGAAGCTTACCGGCAGCGTCCTTCCCGGCATCACCAGAAGAAGCTGCATTGCGCTGCTTGAAAAGTGGGGCGTTCCGGTGGAAGAAAGACTCTTGTCCGTGGACGAGCTGGCCGAGGCCGTAAAGACCGGCGCGCTCGAAGAGGCGTTCGGATGCGGAACGGCGGCGGTCGTTTCTCCCATCGGCGAACTGTCCGTGGACGACGTCGCCTATGTGGTAAACGGCGGAAGCATCGGCGAACTTACCCAGAAGCTCTACGATGAACTCACCGGCATTCAGTGGGGCAAGAAGGAAGACGCTTTCGGATGGACGGAGAAAATTTAAGTGAAACGGGTAACGCTTTTTTCGGGCCACTACGGAAGCGGCAAAACCAACATCGCGGTCAATTACGCGCTGGGGCTTAAAAAAGAGGGGCTAAAAACGCTGATTGCGGATCTTGATATCGTGAATCCGTACTTCAGAACGAGAGACAGCGAAGGCGCGCTTAAAGAAGCTGGCGTTGAAATTGTGGTTTCAAGCTACGCCAACACCAATGTGGATGTGCCGGCGCTTCCCGAAGAAATGTACAGGATCATTGACGATAAGGAAACGCACGCGGTTGTGGACGTGGGCGGCGACGATCGGGGCGCGCTTGCGCTCGGTCGCTTAGCGCCCAAACTCATGGAAGAAAACGACTACGAGATGGTATTCGTGATGAATTTCTATCGTCCGCTTACGCAGACGGCGGATCAGCTGATTCAGGTGCTTCGGGAAGTGGAAGCCGCTTCCGGCATGAAGGTCACCGCGCTTCTCAATAACTCCAATCTCGGTCAGGCTACGGAGCCCAGCGATATCGTGAAAACGGATGCGCTTTCAAAAGAGGTTTGTGCGAAAACGAATCTTCCCATTTTGGGCACGACCGTGCGTGAGGATCTTCTGCCTCTTATAAAAGGAAAAGTATTCAATCCCATGCCCATAAAACTGCATTTTCGCGACGCGTGGGCGATTTATTGATAAAACGGAGGAAAAACAAATGGCAAAAGTTACGTTCCGCGAGGAAAGATGCAAGGGCTGCGGCCTTTGCGTGGGCGCTTGCCCCAAGAAAATCGTCGCGCTCGACGAAACGAAATTGAACCAGCAGGGACATCACCCGGCAAAGGTCACCGAGCCCGAAAAGTGCATCGGCTGCGCCTTCTGCGCGACCATGTGTCCGGACTGCGTCATTACGGTGGAAAGGTAGGACAGAAAACATGGCAGATAAAGTGCTTATGAAGGGCAACGAAGCTCTGGCCGAAGCCGCCATCATGGCCGGCTGCCGCCATTATTTCGGCTATCCCATCACGCCCCAGACGGAAGTTGCCGCGTATCTGGCCAAGCGCATGCCCCAGATTGGCGGAACGTTTTTGCAGGCGGAAAGTGAAGTTGCCGCCATCAATATGGTTATCGGCGTCGCTTCCGCAGGAAAGCGCGTCATGACTTCCTCTTCCAGCCCCGGAATCTCCTTAAAAAGTGAAGGCATCAGCTATTTAGCCGGCTGTGATCTTCCCGCGCTGATCGTAAACGTACAGCGCGGAGGCCCGGGCCTTGGCGGCATTCAGCCCAGCCAGTCCGACTATTTCCAGGCGACGAGAGGCGCAGGTCACGGCGACTTCAGAATGCTGGTGCTCGCGCCTGCATCCGTTCAGGAAATGGCGAGCTTGGTATTTAAGGGCTTTGACCTTGCCGACAAATACCGCATGACCACCATGATTCTTGCCGACGGAACGATGGGCCAGATGATGGAGCCTGTTTCCCTTGACATGGGCGAAGTGAAGGCCTATGAAAAGCCCTGGGCCGTCACCGGTACGAAAGGCGAAAGAACCCACAATATCGTAAACTCCCTGTCGCTTCTTCCCGAGGAGCTTGAACAGTGGAATATCAGAAGATATGAAATGTACAAGCAGATCGAAGAAACGGAAGCCATGCACGAGGAATTCATGACGGAAGATGCGGATATCGTGGTCGTCGCCTTCGGCGTTGCCGCCCGCGTTGCCAGAAATGCTATCGTCGCCGCCCGTGAAAAGGGTATTAAGGCGGGCATGATCCGTCCGATCACCCTGTGGCCGTTCCCGAAGAAGGTTCTTTTCGAAAAGGCCAAGACCGCAAAGGCCTTTATTTCCGTCGAGCTCAATATGGGCCAGATGATCGAGGATGTCGAGCTTTCTATTCGCTGCAGCCGTCCCGTATATCTGTGCTCCCGTACCGGCGGCATGATCCCTACGCCCGAACAGGTTCTTCAATCAATCGAAAAGGCGGCAAAAGAGAATGGAGGCGATAAGGAATGATCGTATTTGAAAAGCCGAAAGCGCTTGCGGACGTTAAGCTTCACTATTGCCCCGGCTGCACCCACGGCATCATTCATCGCCTGGTTGCCGAGGCCATTGACGAGTTGGGCATTGAAGGCAGAACCATCGGCGTAGCGCCGGTCGGCTGCTCCGTTTTTGCCTATAATTATTTCAATTGCGACATGGTGCAGGCCGCCCATGGCCGCGCGCCCGCGGTTGCAACCGGCGTAAAGCGCGCCGATCCTAACAACATCGTGTTCACCTATCAGGGCGACGGCGATTTGGCCGCCATCGGTACCGCCGAGACCGTGCACAGCGCGGCCAGAGGCGAAAACATCACCGTTATCTTCGTAAACAACGCCATTTACGGCATGACCGGCGGTCAGATGGCTCCGACCACCCTGCCCGGACAGGTCACGCAGACTTCCCCTTACGGAAGACAGGTGGAATCCGTCGGCTATCCCGTAAAGGTTTGCGAGCTTTTGAGCAATGTAACGGGCGCGGCATACCTTGAGCGCGTTTCCGTAAACGATGTAAAGAACGTCAAAAACGCTGCGCGCGCCATTAAAAAGGCGTTCCGGTATCAGCTTGAGGGCAAGGGCTTCTCTCTGATTGAGGTTCTTTCCACCTGCCCCACCAACTGGGGCCTCACGCCGGACAAGGCGCTCAAATGGCTGGAAGAAAACATGATGCCGTACTATCCTCTTGGCGTTTACAAGGATAAGTACGCGGAGGAGGCCGGAAAATGAAGCAGGTAAATATTCTGATCTCCGGCTTCGGCGGACAGGGCGTTCTGTTCACCGGAAAAGTTCTGGCCTATGAAGGCCTTCTTGAAAACAGGGAAGTTACGTGGCTTCCGTCTTACGGCCCGGAAATGCGCGGCGGCACGGCCAGCTGCTCCGTCATCATTTCCGATACGCCCATTGGTTCGCCCCTCGTTCCGAATCCGGACGTGCTGATTGCGATGAACCTTCCGTCCCTCGACAAGTTTGAGGACGCAGTTGCGCCCGGCGGCATGATCTTCTATGATTCTTCCCTGATCGACCGGGAAGTCAAACGCGCCGACGTCAAAGCCTTCGGCATTCCCGCCACCAAAATCGCGGGCGAAGAGGGCATGGCGACCCTTGCCAACATGATTATCATGGGCAAGATGCTGAAGGAAACGGATATGTTCCCGCAGGAAGCCATCGAAAAGACCATTCAGAAGGTGGTTTCGGCAAAGCGGCAGAACCTGATTGAGCTTAACAAAAAAGCGATTTCTCTGGGATACGAGCTGTAAAAAATTCCGTCGCCTGCAATGCATGCAGACGACGGTTTTGCGTTTGAATTGATTGAGCGCATTTTTGCATCTGTGCGCAAAAGGAAATGAGAGGATAAGCGGATGGACGAAAAAAAGGTTGTTCTGGGTTTATCGGACGGCGTGGATTCCGCCGTGGCGGCGCGCATTCTGAAGGATCAAGGCTTTGAGGTATACGGCCTTTATCTGAATATTGCGGGCGGCGCGGGGGAGAAGGAAGCGCGAAGAAGCGCGGAGAAGCTGGGCATTTCCTTTTGTGCAATGGATGTTTCCGATAGAATCGAAGAGCATGTGTGCCGTCCGTTTGCCGAAGGGTATTTAAAAGGAGAAACGATCAATCCCTGCATCGGATGCAACCGAAACATGAAATTCGAAGCGCTTACGCAGTATGCGGATGAAATCGGCGCAAAATGGATCGCTACCGGCCACTACTCGAGGATCGAAAACGGAATCATTTATTCGGGATACCCGGATAACGACCAGAGCTATATGCTTTCAAAGCTCAAGCGTTCGCAGGTGGAAAGGCTTCTTCTGCCGCTGGGCGGCATGAAAAAGGAAGACGTGCGCGAAATTGCGCGCGGCATGCATCTTTCCGTCGCCGAAAAGCCGGACAGCCGCGAAATCTGCTTTATTAAAGGAGAAACGTATGCAAGCTGGCTTGAAAAGCGCGCGAAAACGCCGGGCGAGGGGGACGCTTTCTATAACGGAAGCGTATTTTCAAAGCATGAGGGTATTCACCGTTACACCGTCGGTCAAAGATTTGGCGAGACGGAATCGGGAAGAAGATTGTATGTTTCCGAAATACACAGTGAAACCAATTCGCTTTTTCTTGTTCTTTGGGACGATCTTTTCAAAAATGAAATCACGGTCAGGGATGTTGTGTGGCTTACGGACAAAGTCGTTTTTCCCGTTGAAGGACAGGTGCGAGCCCGTCACACAAGATGGGAAATGCCGGATTGCGTGATTGAGGACATTGGAGATGGACGCGTTCGAGTTACGACAAAGGACAAACTCCGCGCGCCTGCAAAAGGGCAAACAGCCGCGTTCTATATCGGAAACCGCTTAATCGGCGGCGGTACGATCGACGGATGGCGCTGAAATGCGATCAGTTCCTTCAAAATAAATTTAACGCGCATGAATTTGGTTCATAATGCCGGTTTTGTGTATCGAATGCTGGAAATTGATGTGTAAATTTTGGATGAATTCATTGACAATTAACCCGACGGGGGGTATAATACTATATTGGTACGGTTTGTACTTTTGAAGAAACGGCGCCGATGCGGCTGACCATCTAAAATGGTTTTCGGATGCCTTTCTATATGCCGACAAAACCCATGTGTGACGCCAATCGCGCATCGGGCGGAAGCGGAAGAGCCGGAAAGACCGGCACGACTATTTTGGAGGTGCTTTACACAGATGGCACGTATCGCAGGTGTGGACCTTCCCAGAGAGAAGAGAATCGAGGTCGCTCTGACGTATATCTACGGCATCGGCCCGAACATTGCCAACGAAATCATCGACGGTACCGGCATTAACCCCGATACCCGCGTTAAGGATCTTACCGAGTCTGATATCGGTAAGCTGCGCGACTATATCGACCACAACCTCAAGGTAGAGGGCGACCTCCGCCGTGAAGTTTCCATGAACATCAAGCGCCTGATGGAAATCGGCTGCTATCGTGGCCTTCGCCATCGCAAGGGTCTGCCCGTTCGCGGTCAGAACACCAAGCAGAATGCGCGTACCCGCAAGGGCCCGAAGAAGCAGGTTGCCGGTAAGAAGAAGGCTGGAAAGTAATTTCCACTTCGCCCGATTGATGTGAATTAGGAGGAAATACGTTTATGGCTAAGCCGAAGCTGAAAAAGGTCGTTCGTAAGCGCCGCGAGAAGAAACTCGTCGAGCGCGGCGCGGCCCATATCCGCTCTTCTTTTAACAATACGATCGTAACGATCACCGATACCAACGGCAACGCCCTGTCCTGGGCTTCCGCTGGCGGACTTGGCTTCCGCGGAAGCAAGAAGTCCACTCCCTTCGCTGCACAGTCTGCCGCTGAAACCGCTGCCAAGGCTGCTATGGAATACGGCCTTAAGACTGTTGAAGTGTTCGTAAAGGGCCCCGGCGCCGGCCGTGAAGCTGCGATCCGTTCGCTGCAGACGGCAGGTCTTGAGGTTACTATGATCAAGGACGTGACGCCCATCCCCCACAACGGATGCCGCCCGCCCAAGCGCAGAAGAGTGTAGTAGGAGGAACAAATCATGGCTAGATATACTGGTTCCGTTTGCCGCCTCTGCCGTCGCGAGGGCTGCAAGCTTTTCCTGAAGGGCGATCGTTGCTACGGCCCCAACTGCGCCGTTGGCAAGCGTCCCACCCCGCCCGGTGAGCACGGTCAGGCTCGCCAGCGCAAAATGAGCGAGTACGGCATGCAGCTTCGCGAAAAGCAGAAGGCAAAGCGTGCGTACGGCGTTCTCGAAACCCAGTTCCATCGTTATTTTGAGTCTGCTGCTCGCGAAAAGGGCATCACCGGCGAGAACCTCCTCGTTCTCCTCGAGCGTCGCCTTGACAACGTTGTTTACCGCGCAGGCTTCGGCGCTTCCCGCGCCATGGCCCGCCAGCTGGTTCGCCACGGTCACATTCGCGTAAACGGCAAGAAGGTCAACATCCCCTCCTTCCTTGTGGAAGTCAACGATGTTATCACCATTCGTGAGAAGAGCGCTGAAGCCGAATACTTCAAGGCGCTTCGCGAAGGCACCAGCCGCATCGTTCCCAAGTGGATCGCGCTTGACAGCGAGAACCTCAAGGCAACGATCACGGACAAGCCTGCCCGCGATGATATCGATCTTACGATTCAGGAAAACCTTATCGTCGAGCTGTACTCCCGTTAATCAAGCGACTGAGTTTGATAGAAGTCTCTTGCTGGCGGCGTAAGTTCGATCAATTAGCCAGCGATTTAGAGACAGTGCACCGTCGAAAGCAAATAATGCTTTCGCGATGGAGAGGAGGATTCGCCGAGTGATCGATCAGATTGAAAAACCCAAAATTGAGCGAGTGGAAATCGGTGAAAGCAGCAAATATGGCAAGTTCATCGTAAACCCGCTGGAGCGTGGTTTTGGACAGACGCTGGGCAACGCGCTTCGTCGCGTGCTTTTGAACTCGCTTCCCGGTGTTGCGGTTACCAGCGTTCGCATTGAAGGCGTTCAGCATGAGTTTTCGACCGTTCCCGGCGTCAAGGAAGACGTCGCCGAAATCATTCTGAACCTTAAGCTTTTGAGCGCGAAACTGTTCACGGATCAGCCCAAAATCCTCACAATTGACGTGCGCGACGCATGCGAAGTGACAGCCGCCGATTTTAAGTGCGACGACGAGGTTGAAATCGTCAATCCCGAGCTTCACATCGCCACTCTTTCTCAGGGTGCGCATCTTCAGATGCAGATCACCCTTGAAAAAGGCCGCGGCTACGTTTCCGCCGAGCGCAACAAGCAGCTGGCAAACGAGCGCAACAAGATGGGCGGCATGCCCATCGGCGTAATCCCGATGGATTCCATCTTTACGCCCATCCGCAAGGTCAGTTATTCTGTTGAGGATACCCGCGTTGGCCAGGTGACCGACTATGACAAGCTCACCATTGAAGTTTGGACCAATGGCTCCATCCTTCCCAAGGAAGCGCTTGCCTCCGCAGCCCAGATTCTGACGAACAACATGAAGCTGTTCATTGATCTGACTGTGAATGTCGTTCGCGTGGATTACAACGAGCCTGAAAGCGACAATCGCGACAAGGTACTTGAGATGACCATCGAAGAGCTTGATCTCTCCGTCCGCGCCTTCAACTGCTTGAAGCGCGCTGGCATCAACACCGTTGCCGAGCTCGTACAGCGCAATCAGGAAGATATGATGAAAGTACGTAATCTCGGAAAGAAATCGCTTGAAGAGGTTGAGCAGAAGCTCGTAGCGCTTGGTCTTTCTCTGAAAACCAGCGACGAATAAGCGCCGACCTTAGTGACATAAGCAATCAAGGAGGAACCGACAATGGCCAATCGTAAGCTGGGCCGTCCGGCTGACCAGAGAAAGGCTCTTCTTCGCAACCAGGTCACCAACCTGATCTGGTATGGCAAGATCGAGACTACTCTTCAGCGCGCCAAGGAAGTCAGCTCTGTAGCTGAACACTATATTAACCTGGCTGTTCGCGAGTGCGAAAACACCGTAGAGGTTAAAAAGACCACCAATAATGACAAGGGTCAGACCGTGGAGCTCACCGTTGTAAACGATATGCCCTCCCGCCTCGCTGCCCGTCGTCAGATCATGGCTTACCTGTACGATATGCCCGTTATTCAGGGCAAGGACGAGGAAAAGGAAGACTTTATCGAGCGCAAGAAGAACATCAAGCACCCGGTAATTGAGAAGCTCTTCCGTGAAATCGCTCCCAAGTACAAGAAGCGCATCGAAGAAAAAGGCCAGGCCGGCGGTTACACCCGCATCATCAAAATCGGCCCCCGCCGCGGCGATGCTGCTGAAATGGTAATCCTGGAGCTCGTCTGATAGACAAGCCCATATAAAACAGAAAAGATGTATCAAGAAAATTGATGCATCTTTTCTGTTTTCAATGAATTTTATTCAATATATTAGATAAGAAACGTGTACGTCGAATGGAAGGAACGAAAGTGAACGCAAAAGCTGTTGCTTTCTTCAGCGGTTTTCCTGAAAAGCAGTTTACAGAATCAATCGCTGATGAACTGAAAATGATCCTAAATGAGAGAAAATGTCTCGTCTTCATCAGCGCATGGCCCGACCGGTATGTCCAAAACGATGATGATGCATTCGGAATGAACAATATGTTTACTGAGAAGGACATGGCGTTTGAGCAATACTGCGTGATCGATGAAAGAACAGATCCCGCATCCTCAAAAATGGAAATAGAAAAAGCATCATGCATTTTTCTGATGGGCGGAAATGCAACTGCCCAAATGAAATTGATTAAAGATAAGGGAATATTTGAATTACTCAAAAGGTCGAAAGCGGTAATCCTTGGCGTAAGCGCAGGGTCCATGAATATGGGAAATCCTGTTGCGGATATTTATGAATCAGTAGTTCCGTATGAAGGGCTGGGCTTTGCCAACCTGACAATAAAATCACATTTCCCGCTGACGGATGAAAACCTTCAAAATATGACAAGAAAGGTTTCGATGGAAGTGCCTGTCACGCTTATGAAGGACGAAAGCGCAATTTTCATGTATAACGGTGTCATAAAGCAAATCGGTGAAATCTACAGAATGGAAAAAGGTGAGATAAAACCGATATTGAAAGATGATCTTAAAAAGATCATGTAACAGGAAACAAAGGAACGGCTTGTGCCGTTCCTTTCAGACCATCAACAAACCTCTGGGTGAGGCATGGAGAGGGAGCGCACTCCCTCTCC
>JAFWZN010000063.1 GCA_017522345.1 Clostridia bacterium
GAGCGAGCGTATCGTAAGTATAATTACGCAAAACAACATTCGTTCCCGCGCCGCGCCGAATCGTAATGCCCGCGACCAAATCGCGCCCGGCTTCGTACGCATGCTCGATCGTCAGATTGCTCGGACACGCGAGCGATGCCAAAAGAGGCGTTCCCGCGAGGTAGTTATAAGAAAAGGTCTTCGTCGCTCCGCCGTGAAGGAAACTCGCCGTCGCAATCCGCCCGGAAGCCGCATCGTAGCTTGTTCCGACCGTCTGCTGAACGCTTCCGTCCTTCGCGTAAGTATAACCGAGCGAACGCCCGAACGCGTCGTAAAGCTCCGTGAGCAAATGCGTTTTGCCGCCGCCGAGCAAAGTTTCCGAGGCGAGGTTGCCGGCCACGTCGTAAATATTCGTGCGCGTTCCCGAGGCGTCGGAGACGGAAACGACGCGCCCGAGAGCGTCGTAAGTCTGCGCGACGCCGGGCGTTGTGTCCGAATAGGCTACTTGAATCATTAACGATAAAAAGAAAGGAATTATTGTATTTTCTCCACTCTCGGATAAATTTTCTCTCGAAAATGGAAAGGAATAAAAAGTGCTTGGGATGTCTTATCTACTCCTCCACCATTTTTGTGACACGTTATTTTTATCAAGTTTTCCTTCAAAAATAAAAGTTGAGTATCGTCAAGACAGAAGGAAATCTTCTGTGTTCCATACTCTCCCTTACGCGATCTTCTAATGTAATAAAATATTAAATCACGTCGGTGCCCCTCTTCCTTTGTCATAGAGATGCATCCTATTTCGCTTCCGTTTAAATAGAATTTTATGGGATCCTTTAAGTTGCCTCTTATCGGAACTTCCGCTAGGGGATCAGACTTCGGATCAGACCTCACATCCACTTCAATGAAATCGTCCCACTGGGAAAGCGTAAACTCATAGGTTAGACACGTCTTTCCGGAAATTCTTTCTGGTAGTTCTAAAAAGTAGTGTTTCATGTGGATATTGACACATCCAGCGACGGCCCAAACCCATGCACACAAAAACACACGTATTAATAACCTTTTCATCCTTTTTACCCCTTTTTAAAAAGCCAGCCAAGGGGATCGAAAACACACTTGTAGCGCTTACATCCGTTTTCCTTAAGCTCTGCAACCATTCTCGAAACATCTTCTGGAATCTGAATCTCTGCCCTTTTTGCTAAAATATCCCAAGATGTATAGCATGGATCACATTTCGGCTTGCTCTGAACGAGTGTTTCTCTCAGAACACTCATAACCATGTCCACACAATTGCTGTCATTGAAATCCCAATGAGACGTGGCCTTAAGCAATCTATCAATCACAGGAGATGCTTTGTCCGCATCGATACAATCCGGTAAACATTGTCTTGTTACTTTCCCTGTGTATCCTGGAATTGTTATTGTGTTTCCTGTCCCAAAATCGCCAAATGAAATTCCATAATAGGTTTCGTCATCTTCCTTGCTATGATTATTTCCAGGCCAACGACCGATTCCTTTTTTTCCCTCTTCTTCGTTAGGGAAATAACTGACATATCCATTAGCTCCACAGTCTAATATTGCATGCCCAACATCACTCTCTTTTTTGGGGTAAGAGCCGGGATGAATAATTATCACACAACACTGCCTTCCTGTAACATCGTAGTTATTTATATTATTCTTTACGCAAGCATACAAATTCAAGCCGCCTTGTTCTTCGATGGGGTCGCGGGAGAGGAAGCGGCCGAGCGAGGGTGAGTAGTGGCGGTAGTTGTAGTAGACGAGGTCGAGTTCAGAATCGTAGTATTCGGAACTGAACCGGAACGGGTTGAGGGAAACGATGTCGAAGGAGGCGGACGAATCGCTGTGCGTGCGCGTTACCGCGCCGAAGGGGGCGTAGTCGTAGTGCGCTCCGATTCCGTTCGAGTTCATCCGGTAAAACACGTCCGAAACGTTTTTGTTCCCGTCGAAGGCGTAGAACAGGTTCAGGCTGTTCGGCGCGTAGCGGAAGACGAGCGGACGCGTCGCGACCGGCTCCGTCGGATCCCAGACGAACTCCTCAAACACGTTGTAAGGTGCATTTGAATACAAAACTTGGATACACAGATAGCCGTCGTAGAGGAAGCGTAGCCACGTGTTTTGCACGCCGTTTGTTACGGATTTGTATTCCGTGCGGCGACCTTGCGAATCGAAAGTCATCGTGATTACCGTTCCCGTCTCGGCGTTTGTCCAGCGCACCGGGCGGTTTTCCGCGTTGTGATGGATGGAAGTCATTCCATTAATTTTTTATATTCAGGATCTCCGGATTCTTTCGATAATATCATCCTATTTTTAATGCCGTCAAAAGGTAGAGCGTTTTTTCCTTTTTCGCAGGGGATATGACTTTAATTCGAACTTTATACGCATCTCCGTGATACAGTTCAACTGAACGCCACAACCACCATTGATGATACCCCGGAGGCTCTTGATCCGCTGGAATTTTTAAAAGGCTATTAACGATTGATGTTTTATAACCTGTGCTCGGATACTCATCTGCGAAGTTTGATGCCAATTGCCCTCGCTCCGGATTTTTTTCGTTAAAGAAATTCGAATCAAGCCGATATTCCTGAACTCGGCAATTATATTCGTCAAAAATCTCGACGCACAGTACGAGATTTTCAAACCATCGCCCATCTTTCGGAACCCCACATTTTTCCGGGTTCGGATCCATATAAACCGCAGGGCGATAAGGATACAAGAAGGCGAGCATATGGCGTCCGTTAATCTCTGTTTCAAAAACATTGCCTTTTCGTGAGATGTCCACGGGAAACACATCGTCTATCGCCCATCCGACACGAAACGAGAAGATGCTACAGCCACATAGGATTACGCCGAGAATAATGCCAATAAAAATGGTTCTTACAGTTTTCATCACTACGATCTTTTTGCTTCTTTCTTACAATCACTTATTACGTCGTTTGCCCAAATTTCACAATCTCGGTAAAGTAGGACAATGTAATTTAAGCCTTTTTTCGAATCTTCATTTATTCTTCTCGGAACACATGATTTGAATTTCTTTAAATCGTATATACACCTGCTAAGCTTTATTTCTATTTTACTCTTCGTCCGGTTTTCTCCTTCCCATTTGGGGTATTCTTTTCTTTTATCGTCTTCTCCAAAATTTATCTGTCCCGGAAGAGAAATCGGTTGTCCGTCGGCTGATGGGTAAAATCCTGCGGCTCCTCCTTGAATATAGTCTGCTTCTAACCATGCGTGTTGTAGCAATCCCGGAATACCCCATCGACCGCGCATTTCCACATAAAACAATCCACTCCCATCCTCTGTCCCAACGCTTATAAGGGTTGGGTTTCCGTTCTCTTCGAGGCAACAGTGAGAACTTTTCCTGTATGGTTGATTCCCGCAGCAATACATGGGCTCCCATGGACTCCTATCTGGGAACCATTCGTTCCCAAGAGAGTCGGTCTGGATTATCGGTGAATTCCCGACGAAGGCGTAGAGGTTGAGACCGCCTTGTTCGGCGATGGGGTCGCGGGAGAGGAAGCGGCCGAGCGAGGGCGAATAGTGGCGGTAGTTGTAGTAAACAAGGTCGAGTTCGGAGTCGTAAACTTCGGACGACCATTGGAAGTTTTGGACAACGCCGTTTTCGGAAGCGGTAACGGAACCGAAAGGAGTGTAGGAATACGCCGTGCGGATGTAGCCGTTCGGGCCGAAAAGTTCGCAGACGTTTTTCGTGATGTCGTAACCGTAGGTAAACCAAGTGCCGTCTTTTTGGAGCGCGAGCGGACGCGTCGCCGTCGTCTGAGTCGGATCCCAGGTAACCAGCCACAACGCCGGATGCGCCGCGCGCGTTAAATCCAACGCCGCAATTTGCA
>JAFWZN010000064.1 GCA_017522345.1 Clostridia bacterium
AAATATCAACAACGCCCTTGACCATATCGCCAAAGTAATGTGTCTGCAGTTCCAACAGAATTTTCTTGTCAAACGGTTCAGAATAGATTACCATACAACACAATTATAACAATAAAAGATTTGGTTCGTCGGTAAAAGACTCTAGAACATCACCCTGTACGGGATTTGCTTGTCGAAAGAGCGACCCTTGAGGTCGCGGTAGCCCTTGCCCAGCGCACGTACGTTACCCGCGCGGAGGGCCCGACCATCACGGGTATCGATCCGGCGGATTGCATCCGTCGAATCCTTCACGCCTTCGTCAAACTTGATGTTGCCTACGAGCGTTTCGCCGCCTAGGCCTTCCGCCGTCAGGTAGAAGTCCTGCACGCCCTTGAGTTCCGGCATGTTGGAGCAGCGCACGTCAATCCACTTGCTCGCGTCACCTGCCGAGGGCAGTTCGCATTTCGAAATCACGTCGCCCTTCTTGCTTTCCTTACGCAGCGAAAGCGTACCGCCGGCTCCGTTCTTCACCTGCACAAGCACACCCGGGCCCACGATGGAATCCGTAATCACGTTCTCGAAAATCGCGTAGCCGCCGTCCTTGATGGCAAACTCGTCATCAGCCGTCAAACGCACGCGGATGCCGTTGTCAAAGCCGTTCGCCGGAATCGTATCGCGGATAATGCGCAAGAAGTCGAGGCGGTCGAGTTCCGCATAGTGCTTGCCCTTCGTAATCTCGATGAAGTTCGAGCCGCGCTTGAGTTTTGCTGGGATGTACACCACCGACTTCTCGGGGAAAGCGCTCCACGCGCCCGTCAGCGGCAGCGCCACTTCCTGGTTCTTGCCGTTGATGCTCACGAAGTGCGAACTTCCGTTCGCGCCGTCTTCGGTCCAGTTGTTGTCATAGCGGTAGCGAATCAGGTAATCGCCCGCCTGCGGGATAATCATCGGCAGGCGAATCTTGCTGTCTTCGTAGTTGATGTAGGCGACAAATTCCCCGTTCGATGCATCGGAGCTGCTCGAAATATCCACGTGCGTCAAGGCGCCATGTTCCGCCTCGGCGCTCAGGTAACGCCCGAGGAAAGGTTGCCCGAGTTCCGGCCAGCCATCGTCGGTGTAGACGATATCGCGAACTTGTATGTAAGAATTTCCGCCGTCGTTCTTGTCGTAGTAATGGTTCACGAAACGCTGGCGGTTCACGTCCTGGAACGCCTCACCGCCCGCAGGCCCGTAGTAGCGCCCGTAACGGCTCAGCAGAATCGTGCCGCCGCCATTCAGGAGAGCCTTGCCGCTGCGGTCCACGTACCCGCCGTCGATGCGGTTGGAACGCCCCACCGTCGTCTTGTAAGAATTGTTCTCGAGATCGGCACCCTTCTTGCAGCAGTTGTCCCACGCTGTAAACAGGTAGTAGTAGCCGTCGTGCTCGATGAGGCTTGCGCCCTCGATTCCCGAGCCGCCGCGGTTCGCGATGTTCTGCATCTTGGCTCCGTCCTTCACCTTGCCTGTTTCTTCGTCCAGTTCCAGAATGTGGATGCCCGTGCCCCACGAACCGAACGCCATCCAGACCTTGCCATCGTTGTCCTTCAGCACAGCCGCGTCAATCGCGTTGTAGGCGTCGCTCTTGACCGTGTGAATCACCTCGCCCATGTCCGTCCAGCCGTAGCCGGGCTTGGTCGGGTCAATTTCCTTGCTCGACATGAAGCCCATGCCCGACGAGCGGATGCCCATCTCGGAGCCGCAATAGTACATGCGGTATTCCCCGCCAATGTAATGAATATCCGGAGCCCAGATGTCTATCATGTTCGGCGCGTACTTGTAGAGCCATCTCGAAAATTCAGGCATGGCGGGCTCGCCGTTCTTCCAGTTCAGCGCATCTTCGGAAAACTGCATCAGCATGTGGTTATCCGTCGTCGCGAGCGCATAGCCATCCTCGTAACGGATAATATCTGGGTCATGCCCCGCCCAGCGAGTCTCCTTCGCATACCAATCGGCCGCAAAGGCCGAACAAGCTAAAGTAAGTATTGCCGCAGTCGTTACGACAGAAGCCTTGCCAATCCCGAATTTCATTTTTCCTCGCTTTACCCACACACCATACTCTAAATTTATACACCCTTAAGCCATTCGTCAACCACCCAACAATCCAATACCATTGATTTTTTCACAACAAGAAACAGCGTTTTTCAGCGTCTAACCGCTTGCGAACCCGCATAAATAAAGGTATATTCAAAAAGCAGGTCTTATAAGGGCTCTTTATGAGCCGAGGTAAAACCGAAAAGAAGGTGTTCACAAACTTTATCCGCTAAAAGTTAAAGCATGTCCGAAAAAGAAAAGATGCTCGCAAGCGAGCTTTACGACCCCTCCGACGCTGAACTTGTGAGGCAGCGCCAGACCGCGCATTCCCTGTGCCGCCAGTACAACAACCTTGATGAGACAGACGACGAGCGCGAAAGCATATTGGACAAGCTGTTCGTGAAGCGAGAGCCGGGAGTGTACCTACAAGGCCCGATTTTCTTCGACTACGGCGTGAATACGCAAATCGGCGAAAACACCTACGCGAATTTCAACTTCACCGTTCTCGACTGCGCACCGGTCACCATCGGCAAGAACGTCTTTTTCGGCCCGAATGTCGCCATCTACACTCCCCTGCATCCGCTCCGCTGGCAGGAACGCAACATGTTCAAGAAGCCCGACGGAACACTTACAGACAACGAATACGCGAAGCCCATCACCATCGGGAATAACTGCTGGATTGCAGGCAACGTCACCATCTGCGCGGGCGTTACCATCGGCGAAGGGAGCGTCATCGGGGCGGGCAGCGTCGTGACCCGCGACATCCCCGCAGGCGTCGTTGCCGTCGGAAATCCGTGCAGGGTATTGAAGAAAGTCGAGTAAAACAGGAATCATTATGAACGAAGCAGAAAACCGTCAAAAGGTCATTGTCGTCTTATAGGGGCTCTTTATGAGCCGAGGTAGAAGCTCGTTCAAAACTCAAATTTCAGCCCCTCTATTCTGCAAATTCGGCCAATCTGTCAATATTTATTGACAAATAAATCAAAACAATATATATTTATTGACATCATGGGTAAGAAAAGCGTAACTCTACTGCCGAAAACAGGTAAAATCCTTGAACAGATGGGAGAACAGATCCGTCTGGCTCGCATGCGTCGTAAAATTTCTGTCGCGCTTGCTGCCGAAAGGGCTGGCGTCAGCCGAGCATCGGTATGGGCGGTGGAAAAAGGTTCCGCGGCAGTGGCCATCGGCATTTACGCAGCAGTACTCCACGCCATAAGCGGCATGGACACCGACCTTCTCAAGGTCGCCGCAGACGACGAACTCGGACAAAAACTCCACGACATCGAACTCCTGAAGAAATATCACCCGGAGAAGCGCACGCCCCAAAACAACCATTACCGAAATGCAAAAAAACGTCTGCGCAAACTGGCGTAAAATCGCAACAAAGAACGGGATTTCCCAGAACGAGCAGTCCTTTATGGAAAGCGCCTTTGCATCTAGGTAATCACCCTGTTTTACATTTTTTCAACGTCTAACCACTTGCGAACCCGCATAAATAAAGGTATATTCAGAAGGCAGTCTTATAGGGGCTCTTTATGAGCAGGGATAAACCTTAAACACGGGAAGCTTCGCATAAGCCGCATCCATCCGCATGCTATCTAGAAGAGCCTGGATGTTCTTCGTACGAAAGTTCTGCGGAAGGTCGGATGTATCTACCTGTAGTTGTACGTTTTTGTTTTTTGGCATGCTTGCCTCCTTGCGAAGTGATTTTTTTCACAGTTTAATTTTTATATTATTGCATCAAGAACAAATTCCGGTTATATTTATAGTATGCGGTTGTTCATAATTTTATTATTCGTCGCTTGTTATTTCGTGGCCTGCTCTGGCACACGCTGCATCGCCTTGGAGGGTAAAGATCTCTGCTACCGTAGCGACAAAACGTACATTCCGAACAAATTGCAAATGAAGCATCTCCGTGCTCAAATGGTTTTCACGATATCAGACTCAAGTTCATGCAATTCATTCTTTTATCCGCATGAAGATAAACCGGATACATTGTTTGATTTAATAGTCTGGTCTCCGAACAACTGTCAAGGTGGCGATACTTCCTATGTAAACTACATTTACGAATCCGAGGCAGAAATGCTTGACGCAAATTTTATAAGGTTTCACCCACGCGACAGCGTCGAATCGGCTTTCCTGGAACATATCGGCATCGATCGAAAGACTCTTTTGGATGTGGCGAGAAAGTTGAGAGACTAAGTCTTATAGGGGCTCTTTATGAGCAGGGATAAACCTATTGTCTTAAAGTAAGGAGTTGAATATGCCTGGTCCAGAATTTGAAAAATTGCTAGAACTTTGCAGCAAATGGACAAACGACGATGCAGAGTATATTTTCGATTGTTCTCTCAAGGACGACGCTCCTGATGATGTGAAAAAAGCCTTCGAAAAACTGAAGAAAATGCAGAAGGAATACGACGACGCTGGCATTCTTGTCTAGGTCTTATAAGGGCTCTTTATGAGACGAGGTAAAACAATAAATAAGGACTTTAAAATGAAAATACAAGAAAGCAATGATGAATTCACTGAATTGACAACATGCAAAGCTTGTCGAGGTCGGGGCGGCAGGTACATAGCCGTAATATCGAAGAAAAAGAAAAAAAATGCAGAGGTTATTTTCGAAGAATGTGCGGTTTGTGAGGGTACGGGAAACGTTGAAGATTCTCGCGCCAAAGAAGAAAAACTAGATAACAGGCAAAAAGAGACAAATCTTTGGATAGAATGTAAAGATTGCGATGCAGAAGGCTGGATAATCGATGAATTCGGCAATGAACTTATTTGTCAAACATGCGAAGGATATGGAGTCGTAAAAGATAAGCGAACACCGGAAGAAATAGAAAAACAAAAGTTTAAGGATGGGTTAGAAAAGCTCTATTGGGAAGATGATTTTGATTTCTATGGGGATTGCAACGAAAAATCTAAAATCAAAAAAATCGAAGAACAATACGTCTCCTCAAAAAAATTAGAAGAATTAAATTCATTTCACATCGATAGGATTTTACATAAAATCCAGAATTTGCACAATGTTATTGTATGGATTTTTATAGCGATGGCGATTCTAATTATCACACAATGTAATGGAAAAACAGATGATAAAATTAAAGAAGATATAAAAGAAATAAGAAAAAACATAGAGTCTTTAGACAGATCTATTGACATAATTAATGACCGCACAAAAATATTAGACAACAAATGGGATGACATCAATTAAAAAGAATTGGCAATCCATTTTTTGTCTTATAGGGGCTCTTTATGAGCCGAGGTAAAACTGATACCGTGGAAAAAGCCTGATTACAAATGAGATTGATTAACTCACCCAAGGCCGCAATTTGGAGGTCTTTTTTTTGACATTTTTATAAAATTGTATTGACAAATAAGCAATATGTTTATATATTAAGGTCATGAACATCACGGAACATGCGCTCGACAGGATGCTTGAAAGAGGTTTTACTCCCGAAATGCTCGGGAAATTCCTTAACTCGGCATATCGCATCGAAACGGCGAACGACGGCCGATACAAACTGATCGGAGTCGTGGATGGAGTTTCGTGGACTCTTATCGTTGAATCGGACATGTACACGGTGGTCACCGTGAGACGGTCACACGGAGGCGAAACATGACAAAAGAAGAACTCAAGGCCGGCCTGATGGCGGCGGGCCATGTCGTGGTCGAAAACCATTTGACAAAAGATGAGCTGGAAGATGTCGAGCGCGAACTCGACGAAACCGTGGGTATCGATGACGAACGTATGGCAGAACTCGCTGCAAAGGCGAAGGCTGCGTTGTCTTCTGGCCGCAAGCGCATGAGGATGGTGTCGCTTCGACTTGATGACGAAACGGTCGAAAAGATGAAAGCAAAGGCCGCTGAACTCGGCATGCCTTACCAGGCGGTGGCAAGGAAGGTTTTGCAGTCGGCTTTCGCTTAAATTCTCGAATAATTTTTTTACTGAACTGGTCGCCACCTGGCGGCCTTTTTCATCTTATAGGGGCTCTTTATGAGCCGAGGTTAAACCTCCGAAGGCTATATTGCTCTAAATACACCAAGCCATGTAAGACGGAATCTTCATTACCCCGCCTTCAACCGAAAATTGTTTCGGGTGAATTATGAAACACCCGAATACAAGAAAAACGATAAACCAGCTTTTTAAAATCACCCCTTAGAACATCACCCGATACGGGATTTGCTTGTCAAAGCTACGGCCCTTGAGGTCGCGGTAGGCCTTGCGGGCGGGCACCTGCATATCGTGGCGTACAGCACGCGGGGCAATCGCGGTCGTTCCGCTGCTGGAACTAGACTGCGGTTCAGCGGTTCCTGAGCTGGTCGAAGGGTCGCTGGAGCTGGAAACCGGGTCGCCACACGGTGCTTGGTTGCAGACAACCTGCATCGGTTCAAAGATGAGATTCCCGAGAATCGCCTCGCCGGAAATTCCCGATGCCGTCAGGTACAGGTCCTTGATGCCGCGCAGGCCCATATCGCCCGAGCATTTCGCCGCAGACCAGCCGCCACCCATGAGAGATCTATTTGACAGGTCACATGTGAAGACCGCAGTCCCGTCCTTCTTGCCGTCGCGAATCACGATCTTACCCGATGAAGCATTTTTCACCTGAAGGAAAACATTGCCGATATCCTTGAGCGAATCCAGCACCACGTTCTCGAAAATTGCGTAGCCGCCGTCCTTGATGGCGAACTCGTCGTCCTTCGTGAGACGCACGCGGATGCCGTTGTCAAAGCCGTTCGCAGGAATCGTATCGCGGATAATGCGCAAGAAGTCGATGCGGTCGAGTTCCGCAAAATTTCCGTTCGGCGAAGGCTCGATTTCGATGAAGTTGCCGCCGCGCTTGAGTTTCGCAGGCACCATCACCACGGAATTTTCGGGGAAAGTGCCCCAGGAACCCGTCGGCGGAAGCGTCACCGTCTGCGACTTGCCATTCACCGTCACCTTGTGCGTCGCGGCCGCATCGCCACCGTTCGCGTAGCGGTAACGCAGCAGGTAATCGCCCGCCTGCATAATGTTCATCGGCAGGCGAATCTTGGAGCCCTCGGTATTCACGTACGCGAGGTATTCCCCGTTCGAGGCCGTATTGCTGCGGGTAATCGCGAGGTCGCCCGAAACAGCGCGGGTCAGCACGCCGTGCTCGACTTCGGCACTCAAGTAACGCCCGAGGAAGGG
>JAFWZN010000014.1 GCA_017522345.1 Clostridia bacterium
ATCGGAAAGGGGAAGCGTTTTCAGTCGCTGCGCTTTGTGAAAACGCGCGATTTTTAAGTACATGCCGCCAAAATCGATTGAAAATGGAGAGGGAGTGCGCTCCCTCTCCAAACCTCTCCCAAGGGTTTGTTGATGGTCTGAATGCTCCCTTTATTGGGGAGCGTTTTTTACTTTGCAATCACGAAATAACTTCGCCGTCGGAGTTATAGTTTGTCTCTTTGACGATTTCGCCGTTTTCATTTATTTCGCACACGGTTTTGCTGCCGTTTTCAAAATAATCAATCGTCATGCACTGATAGCCCCAGAAATTATCGCCCTCGTATGCATAGAAGGATTCAAAGATGATCTGCCCGTCTTCCCAAATACGATCGACGATTACGCGGCCTTGTTCGTCGTACTCGTAGGTATAGGCGTGGGCATATACGACTGTACCGTCGGAATCGGTCTGGGTTTCGTAAGCGATATTGCCCATTCCGTCCGTTTCCAGGTGATACAGGGAGCCGTCCTCAAATACGGTATCTTGGATGGCGTATGTGGGGAAACCGTCTTCTCCGTAGGTATACTCATATTTTGCGTCAAGCACGACGCGTCCGTCGGCTGCGGTAATTCGGGAAACGAGGACATTTCCGTATTCGTCGCACTCTGTGACGCTGGTGCTTCCGTCGTCGTTGTAGCCGAGGGCCCTTTTTTTGATGCTATAGCCGAAGGGATCAACGCTGTATTCGGTTTCTTCGATGAGAACGCCGAAATAATAGGTCATGGAGTGCGTTTTTACGCCGCTGTCGTTATAGGTATAGACGTATACGTAGTCGTCTAAAATAGCGCCGTCCTGATCGTAATAGCTGTAACGAGTGAGGTCTTCATACTCGTTGTAATTGCTGACGTCGCAGGTGCCGTCGTCAAACATCCAGATGTTGCTTTGACAGATTTCACACACGGCATCGTTCATTTGATGCGCGCCGACCTCTGTGCGTTCTTCGTTTTCATTTAATATCCAATGCTCATGGACGTTTCGCTCCCATGCGGTTTCCGAAAATGCGCAGAAAGCAAAAAGGGACAGGGCGAGCGCGAGAAGGAGGGAAAACAATACGCTTTTTTTCATTTTGATCGCGTCCTTTCGGGAAATTGAGCTTGCGTTATGATTATAACACATTCTTATCAATCTGTCATCCCGAAGATTTGAAATCCTGCGCAAAAAACGCGCCGATTTTGATTGAAATTCCTTTCGGAATGTGCTAAAATTACATACAGGAAGTTATAGAGGCGTATTGTATGCGCCCGTCAATACATATTTTAGGAGGAAAAACGCATGAGCTATCAAGAAGCCAAAGCCAGATACGCAGCTATGGGCGTGGATACCGATGCCGCCATCGAAAAATTAAAGAAGGTTCCGGTTGCGCTGCATTGCTGGCAGGGCGATGACGTTCGCGGCTTTGACACCGACCCCAACAAGCCCTTAACCGGCGGCATCCAGACCACCGGCAACTACCCGGGCCGCGCCAGAACCCCCGAAGAGCTGATGGCCGACATCGACAAGGTTATCGCGCTTGTTCCCGGCCAGGTAAAGATGAACCTGCACGCCTGCTACGCCATTTTTGATGAGGAAAATCCCTGGGTGGATCGCGACAAGCTTGAGCCCAAGCACTTCAAAAAGTGGGTGGACTACTGCAAGGCCCGCGGCCTCGGCTGTGACTTTAACCCCACCTTCTTCTCTCATCCCATGTGCGATCCGTTAACGCTCTCTTCTCCCAATGAGGAAACCAGAAAGTTCTGGATTGAGCACGGCAAGGCCTGCGTTCGCATTTCCCAGTATCTGGCGGATGAGCTCGGGCAGCCCTGCGTTATGAACATCTGGGCAGGCGACGGCTTTAAGGATATCCCCGCCGACCGCATTGGCCCGCGCGTTCGCTATAAGGAGTCCTTTGACCAAATCCTTTCCGAGCCCTTCGACAAGGAAAAGGTATATCCCTGCGCGGAGAGCAAGGTTTTCGGCATCGGCGTTGAAAGCTACACCGTAGGCTCGGCGGAGTGGTGCTTAAAGTACGCCTCTTCCAGAGACGACTGCATCTCCTTAATGGACAACGGCCACTATCATCCCACCGAGGTCGTATCCGACAAGATTTCCTCCATCCTTGCCTATGACAAGAAGATGGCGCTGCACGTCACCCGCGGCGTTCGCTGGGACAGCGACCACGTGGTTCTGTTCGACGATGAGACCAAGGAAATCTGCAAGGAAATCGTCCGCTGCGACGGCCTTGACAAGGTCTTTATCGCCCTCGACTACTTTGACGCCTCCATCAACCGCGTATCCGCATGGGTTACCGGCTTCAGAAACCTCCAGAAGGCGCTGCTGTATGCTCTCTTAGAGCCGAACGCAGAGCTTAAGAAGCTTCAGGACGAAGGCAATTGGACCAAGCTCATGGTCAAGATGGAAGAAATGAAGACCATGCCCTTCGGCGAGATCTGGGACGAATACTGCCGCGTATGCGGAAAGCCCGCCGACGGCGAGTGGTTCAGCGAGATCGAAAAGTACGAAGAGGAAATTCAGTTAAAGCGCGTTTAATGAAATAAAATCCGCCCTGCGCAAAAACAGAATTGCGCAGGGCTTCTTTGTCCGCTTGACAAAGAAGCCATAATTGGGATATAGTTGACGTACAAAATATAAAAAGAGGGATCGAAATGAACGCAAGCGAAATGGGCTTTGTGGTAGCAAACGAGGCGCTGAGCGCTTCGGGAGAGCGGGAGGTTTCCGATCTTCTTCAGAAATTAATTGACGAAAATCCGAACCGCACCATTTATCTGCCGGACGGGAAGTATGTGCTTTCAAAGCCGATTTTAACGCCGGCGCATCCCGAAAAAAGCGTTTCTCTGAAGCTTTCCAAATACGCCGTGATTCAGGCTTCTCGTGACTGGAAAAGCGATGAAGCGCTGATTCGTATGGGCGCAAAGCATTTTGCCAACGATATCCAAACCAACGGAAGCAATTATTCCCTTGAAGGCGGTATCATCGACGGAATGGGCGTTTCAAACGGCGTATCCATTGACGGCGGGCGCGAGACGGTTATAAAGGATGTTTCCATCAAGCACACGAAAATCGGCCTTCACATCAAAACCGGCGCAAACAACCGCTCAAGCGACGCGGATATATACGGCGTCAACATCATCGGAAACGGAAAAATCGACTCCGTCGGCGTTCTGATCGAGGGCTTTGACAACACGCTTTCCAATATGCGGATCGCGGACGTTCAGTTTGGCGTGATCTTAAAATCCGCCGGAAATATGCTAAGAAGCATTCATCCTCTGTATACCTGCGCGTATGAGGATTATCAAAACAGCTGCGGATTTTGGGATTTTGCCGGAAACAACTGGTACGACTTCTGCTACAGCGACCACTTCGGCATTTCCTACAGAAACGCCGAAAATGTATCCAGCATCTACCACAACTGCTTTTGCATGTGGTACGCGCCCAAGGGAGACAAACACACGGTGTTCCGCGCGGACGGGAAATTTCTGTCAAGCGTTACGAATTTAAAGGTGGGCTTTCACGAGGAATTTAGAAACAACGTCGTTCTGTCGGAAGAAATCCCGGGCGGCGCGGGTGTATTTGAAAACCTGTACGTGAGCAAAAAGGATTTCATAAGCACCGCGCATGAAAGCCACCTGCGCGGCGCGATGCATTCCCTGGCGGATATGTGAAGGGCTAATATAATAGAAAAGATTAAGGCGCGCTCTCCTGATTTCATGTGGAATCAGAGGAGGCGCGTCAAGTCATCAAAAAAGTGCCTTTTTTGATGAGAGGGGCCGATCCCCCTGAAATTCTTCGGAATTTCCGGGCGGGGATCGGAAAGGGGAAGCGTTTTCAGTCGCTGCGCTTTGTGAAAACGCGCGATTTTGCCGTACATGCCGCCAAAATCGATTGAAAATGGAGAGGGAGTGCGCTCCCTCTCC
>JAFWZN010000065.1 GCA_017522345.1 Clostridia bacterium
CCTGCCTCCGGCGGCCACATTTCTCTTTTTGAAAAAGAGAAATATGGAAAAGAGAAAACGCGCCTGCGGGCGCGGGTTTTTTGAAGTTATCGCTTCGCTCTGTGGTGCGCGCGCTTCGCGCGATAGGTCCGCGGCGGGACTCCGTAGCCGCCGCTGGTTCGACGAAGTGGGCGAGATGAGCCGCGTCGCCGGAGGTGCGGTGCGACGGGCGACAAGCACAACCCCTCCGCCCAGTGTGCGCACTGGACACCTCCCCTTACACAGGGGAGGCTTTGGGGCGCTGCACGCACCGACACAGGGGAGGCTTGGGACAAAGCGAAAGGCTCCCTTGTGTAAAGGGAGCTGGCAGCTGCAAGGCTGACTGAGGGATTGACGGTTCGGTCTTATGGCGTGGCTGCGACGATCAACAAGTTTTTGCCGCGGGCGCGGAAAAATGATAAAAAATGCAAGCCTTTCTTGCTTTCCCGGCGAACTTGGGGTACAATATAAAAATGAATCTTTTTCCCCGGAGGGGACTGTGCTTTATGTTCAATCGACTGCGAATGTGGCTTTCCCGTTTTATGGCGGGAAGATACGGTTTTGACCGCCTCGGTCTTGTGCTGATCATCGCGGCGCTGGTGCTGGACACCGTGGCGCGCTATGTCGGCATCCACAGCATTGCCGGGTACATTCTCGCGCTGCTCGGTACGGCGGCGACGGTGCTGTTTATCCTGCGCTTCCTCTCGCGCAACATCCCCGCGCGGCATCGCGAGAATCTGCGCTTTACGAACTTTTTCCGCGGTGTGCGCGGCGGGGCGCAGGACGCAGCTTACCGCGCAAAAAATTCCGCCGACTATAAGTTCTTCACCTGCCCGAACTGCCGCAGCAAGCTGCGCGTGCCGCGCGGCAAGGGGAAGATCGAGATCCGCTGCCCCAAGTGCGGGCGGCGCTTTACGGGGAAAAGCTGATGGCGATGCCGGAGCGTGAGGAAACGCCGATGGCGATGCCGGAAAGTGGGGAAACGCCGATGGCGATGCGCGAAATTTTGGAAAACGGCTTTGCCGCGCTGGGGCTGGACGTCCCGGCGGAGGCCGTTGGCCGCTTTGAAAGCTATTACAATTTTCTCACGGAGAAAAACAAGGTGATGAACCTGACCGCCGTTGCGGGCGAGGAGGAGACGGCGCGGCTGCATTTTCTCGACTGCGCGGCGCTGCTCGGCTGCATGGACCCAAGCGGCAAGCGGCTGATCGACGTCGGCACGGGCGCGGGCTTTCCCGGCCTGCCGCTGAAGATTCTGCGGCCGGAGACGGAGCTGACGCTCTTGGACAGCCTGCAAAAGCGCGTGGGCTTTTTATCCGAGACCTGCGATTTGCTCGGTTTCGGGGAGGTTCAATGCATCCACGCCCGGGCGGAGGAAACGCCCGAGCTGCGCGGGACATTTGATTTCGCCGTTTCCCGCGCGGTGGCAAAGCTCAATGTGCTGTGCGAGCTGTGCCTGCCGCTGCTGCGCGTCGGCGGCACGTTTCTGGCGATGAAAGGCCCCGAGCCGCGCGAGGAGATGGACGAGGCCGCGCGCGCGGTTTCTGTCCTCGGCGGCGAATACGCCAAACCCTTTTATTACGACATTCCCGGCACGGATGTGCATCACAGCGTCGTCATCGTGCGCAAGACGCGCGAGACGCCCGCGAAGTATCCGCGCCGCTATGCAAAAATCAGCAAAAGCCCGCTGTGACGGGGATTTTTCTGACGGAGGAATCGGAACATGACAAAGCTTCCCGAAATTTTCGGCAATCTGGTCTTTAACGAGGAGGCCATGCGTGAGCGTCTGCCGGAGGAGAGCTATCTGGCGCTCAAGCGCACGATCGATCAGGGCGAGGCGCTCAATCCCGCGCTGGCGGACGTTGTGGCGCGCGCGATGAAGGAATGGGCGCTGGAAAAGGGCGTCACGCACTATACGCACTGGTTCCACCCCCTCTCCGGCGTGACGGCGGAAAAGCATGAGAGCTTCATCGCGCCCGACGGTAAGGGCGGCGTGAAGATGGAGCTCAGCGGCAAGGCGCTCATCAAGGGCGAGGCGGACGCTTCCAGCTTCCCCTCCGGCGGCCTGCGCGCCACCTTCGAGGCCAGAGGCTACACGGCATGGGACCCCACGAGCTTCGCCTTTATCAAGGACGGCGTGCTCTGCATCCCGACGGCGTACTGCTCCTACGGCGGCGAGGCGCTTGACCTGAAAACCCCGCTGCTGCGCTCGATGGACGCGCTGAGCGCGCAGGCGCTGCGCGTGCTGGCGCTGTTTGGAACAAGCGCGCGGCGCGTGACGGCCACCGTCGGCGCGGAGCAGGAATATTTCCTCGTTGACCGCGACCGCTATTATCAGCGCAAGGACCTCATCTACACCGGGCGCACCCTCTTCGGCGCGAAGCCGCCCAAGGGGCAGGAGCTTGATGACCATTACTATGGCATGATTAAGCTGCGCGTGAGCGCCTTTATGAAGGAGCTCAATGAGGAACTTTGGAAGCTTGGCATCCTCGCCAAGACGGAACATAACGAGGCCGCGCCCGCGCAGCACGAGCTCGCGCCCATCTTCGCCAGCTGCAACGTCGCCTGCGATCACAATCAGGTGACGATGGAGATCATGCGCCGCGTTGCCAAGCGGCACAACCTGACCTGTCTGCTGCATGAAAAGCCCTTTGAGGGCGTGAGCGGCTCGGGTAAGCACGACAACTGGTCGCTTTCCACGAACACGGGCGTGAATCTGCTCGAGCCGGGCGACACGCCGGCGGAAAACGCGCAGTTTTTGCTGTTCCTGCTGGCGGTTGTCAAGGCCGTGGATGATTATCAGGATCTGCTGCGCATCAGCGTGGCCGGCGCGGGCAACGACCACCGCCTCGGCGGCAGCGAAGCGCCGCCCGCCATCCTCTCCGTCTCGCTGGGTGAGGATCTGGAAAAGCTGCTGGGCGCCATCGAAAAGGGCGAGCACGCCGAGCAGACCGAGCACCGCACCATCCGCGTCGGCTCGGACGTTTTGCCCCCCATCCCGCAGGACACCACCGACCGCAACCGCACCGCGCCCTTCGCCTTCACCGGCAATAAGTTTGAGTTCCGCATGCCCGGCAGTCAGCAGTCGCTCGCGTGGCCGAACACGGTGCTCAACTCCATCGTGGCGGCCTCGCTCGGCGAGTTTGCGGATGTGCTCGAGCAGGCGGAGGATTTTAACGCTTCGCTCAACGCGCTGCTGCGCGAGACGATCACAAAGCACAAGCGCATCCTCTTTTCCGGCGACGGGTACGACGAGAGCTGGCGCGTCGCGGCGGAAAAATGCGGCCTGACGAATTACAGCACTTCGGATGTGGCCATCCCGCATCTGCTCGATGAGAAGAACGTGCGCATGTTCGAAAAGCTCGGCGTGCTCTCGGAAACGGAGCTGCGCGCCCGCTGCGAGATCATGCTGGAAAATTACTGCAAGCAGATCAACATCGAGGCCATGACGATGATCGAGATGGCGCGGCGTGACATTCTGCCCGCCGTGATCGGCTATTCCGGGCGCATGGCAAACGCGATGAATGCGAAGAAGGCCGCCTGTCCGGGTCTGGCCTGCGCGGCGGAGACTGCGCTGCTGGAAAAGGTCGGCGCGCTGACGGATGAAATGCATGTGTGCTGCCTCGCGCTGGAGGAGGCTGTTTCCGGCGTGCAGACGCTGCCGCAGAGCTATGCCCTGCGCGCGACCTATTATCGGGAAACGGTGCTCGAGGCGATGGCCGCGCTGCGCAAGGCCGCCGACGAGCTGGAAACCGTGACGGACAAGGGCGCCTGGCCCTATCCGAGCTACGGCAGACTGCTCTACCGCGTGTGAGAAGAAATCAAGACAGGGAGCGCCCCCGCGGGGGAGGCGTTTCCCTGTCTTGCTGCATTTGGGGGGAGAACGGATGACACAGATATGGGGTCACCTGACATTGATTGGGGACGATTTTGATCTCGACTATGTTACGCGGGAACTCGGCACAGTTCCTATGACGCAAAGAAAACCCGATGAAATTTTAGGGAACGGAAAAGCATTCGGGCACTGTGAGTGGGGCGTTGAGACAGAAAGGATTGACACCTGTGAGATTTCTGTTGTGGCCGATGCGCTGATGCAGCTTGCGCCCGGCGCATACAGCACAATGGCGGAAATTGCGAAAAAAGTGGGTGCACAGTGGCATATCCTCTTTCGGGCTCTGCTGGATGATGAGGATGAATATCCGTGGATCGTGCTGGAGCCGCCATTTATCCGCTTCGCGGCGGAAATCGGCGCAGGAATCGGCTTTGATATTATATGACGCGCGCGCAGCGGAGGAAATAGTCCGGGGCGGGGAAGGCCTCCCTGTCTTGCTGCATTTGGGGGGGAGTTTCCGGAAAGCGGGAGACACGGAAAGGAGAAAGAAGACATGACAATGAAACGCAGGAAGATTTTGCTGTGGATTTTGATCATCGTTGTGGTTTTTTCGATCTATGAAATCTGCCTTCAGCCCCTCGTAAGGGTTATGCTGGTGAGTGTGGTCGGCCTGTCTGAACGGAAGGGGCTGGATTTCTATGAAAACGGGACGTATTTGCTCAAGCGCAAAGGGCGGCTGTTTCAGAGTTTTGTTGCGTCGATGGATTTCGGCGATCAATGTACCCCTGTCGACTTCTATTACCTCAACTCCTGGTTGAGAGACAATCTGTACTATGGCAAAGCGCCGGATGTGTTTTCGCTGGAAGTGCAGGTGCATTCTCAGGAAGCCTACGACGCGATCAAAGAACAGGCCGACAGGGAATATGATTACAAATTTGGTTTGGATGATTACGAGAATTATTTTGTTGCGCAGGAGAAAAATCCGATTGTCAGAGACCGCCTGCTGCACAGTTCGTACAATGCGATGTATCTGTCATTTTGTGATGACGATTTGAAGATCCGTTATGTCATGATTGCGGATGGCGGTGAAATTGAGTACAAGGATGAGCACTTTATTGTAATTATGTGGCATTACACGGGCTTGGACTGGCATAGTGCGCGCTGCGCGGAAACCGGCGAATGTCATGCTGTCCGTTAAACCGAATGAGGGGGTAGAGGGGCGGCAACGGTCCTTTCCCCCGTCCCGCCCCAAGCAGAAACAGCCCGCGCGCGGGAAATAGAAAGGAGAAACGGAGATGAAACACATGAAATGGCTGATTGTCCTCATTGCGGTGATGCTCCTTGTCGGCATTCCGCTCACGGCCTCGGCGCTCGACGCGGGGTTGGAAACAGAGCCCGTATCCGAAGAGGAAATGGCCGAGCTGATCGCGAGGAAAGCCAATAAGTTTACAAAGTTTACATCCTATAGTTCTCCGCGCGTGATCAAATGCTTTGATGTCCGCGAGGATCACATGATCGTCGTAGGCTCGATGAAAGATGCAACCACCGCGATCATCGCCGTTTATGACAGAGACGGCGTCTTTCAGTATGGATTCGAGACGGAGATATACGGAAGCTTTCGCGTGATGTGGAGCGGAAATGACATCGTGTTTTACGCCATTCGCAGCTCCCTGCTGTTAAAAATCAATGAGGACGGCAAAATCACGGATATACGCCGCGTACTGAGCACGACGGGAAAAAGCGTTTATGACCAGAAAGTGCTGCTGTCCAAAAAGCGGGAGGTGGACGGGGTCACCTATCGCATGACAAACGGAAGCGTGTTTGCGGATTTGCTTAGGGGGTCCCTCAAAAAAATCACGAGAACAGATGCGCAGGGCACAAGCGTCGTGTATGATGCAAGCGGCCATCAAAGGCTGCGCATTGTGAACGTGGCGGTCGTGGCTGTGCTCGCGCCGGCGTTTATTGCAGTTTGCGTCGTCGCCAACGTCAAAAAGATGCGCGCGCAGCGAAAAATGCGCTGATTGCGCAGGAAGAAACACAGATTGTGTGCATTTGTGTTGATTTTGATGCAATTGCGTGATATAATACCCCGAAAGAAAGAGAACGGAGGCGTAACGAAATGTTTACCATTCCGCAGACGACCTGTCGCCGCTGTCAGCGGCAATACAGCATCCTGCGCAACCGCTGCCCGCATTGCGGCACCCGCAGAGTGCACGAGGGCAGCAGAACGCAGTCCACAACCGCCGAGGCGCAGCAGAACGCGCGTCGGGGCAATCCCAACGATAAGTGGCAGCTGATCTTCGCCGCGATCCTGCTCGCGGCGGTCATCATCGCCGTCATCGCGCTGGTGTCCATCAGCCTCAAGCCTGAGGAGCCCGCGCCCACACCCTCACCGTCCATGGAAGTCACCCCGCCGCCCCCCACAGCTTCGCCCACGCCCACGCCGGAGCCGACTCCGACGGTGGAGAGCATCACGGTTGCCTTCCTCGGCGAGGAGGTTACGGGCTTTACGCTGCGCGTGACCGATCCGGATCTGCAGCTCACGGCGACGGTTTATCCCGTGAGCGAGAACGCCGTTGTGCGCTGGCGCAGCGCGGATGAGACGGTGATCACCGTCACGGATCAGGGCCTTGTTACGGCCGTTGGACCGGGCACCACCTATCTGATCGTCGAGTGCGGCGCGATCGCCAAGGAGCTGCCCGTTATCGTTCCGAACCCGGGCTAAACGGAAAAACAGCAAACAGAATCTGGTAGACAGGGCGGGATGAATTTTTCGCCCTGTCTTTATTTGGCAAAAGCAAGCCCTCCGGCGAGCGGGGCGGCTTGGAATTTCGGGAAAAAGGGAGCGGAGCGGAAGTGTTCAAAGAATGCATGCGCCTGTTCGTGAGCTTTGCGAAGGTCGGCGTGCTGACCTTCGGCGGCGGCTATGCCATGCTGCCCATCCTGCAGCGCGAAGTGGTGGAGCATCAGGGCTGGGCGACGGAGGAGGAGCTGATGGATTACTACGCCATCGGCCAGTGTACGCCCGGCGTGATCGCCGTCAACACCGCAACCTTCATCGGGCGCAAGCGGGCGGGCTTCGCCGGGGCGCTCGCGGCGACCGTCGGCGTTGTGTTTCCGTCGCTGGTGATTATCCTCATCATCGCGGCGCTGATTGAAAATTTTGCGGAAATCCGCTGGGTGCGCAATGCGCTCGCGGGCGTGCGCGTGTGCGTGTGCGTGTTCATCTTTAACGCGGTGCTCAAGCTGTGGAAAAGCTCGGTAACGGACAAGGCCACGCTGCTCATCTTCGCGGTGGTGTTTCTCGCCGCGACGCTGCTGGAGGCTTCGCCCGTGCTGCTTGTGCTGCTCGCGGCAGTCGCCGGCATTGTGCTGATGTGGACGGGGGTGCGGAAAAAATGATCTTTCTGCGCCTGTTCTGGGAATATTTCAAAACCGGACTTTTCGCCATCGGCGGCGGCATGGCCACCGTGCCGTTTTTGCAGAGGGTGGCGGAAAAAACCGGCTGGTTCACGCTGGGCAAGCTGGCGGACATGATCGCCGTTTCGGAGAGCACGCCCGGGCCGATCGGCGTGAACATGGCCACCTACGTCGGCTACACCGTCGGCCTGCAGGAATACGGCGTTTTGGGCGGCGTGCTCGGCGCGGTGCTGGCGATGCTCGGGCTGGTGCTGCCGAGTTTTCTCGTCATTCTGCTCGTGTCGCTGATGCTGGACAAGTTCCGCAAAAACCGCTATGTCGATTCCGCGCTCTACGGCCTGCGCCCGGCCTCCGTGGGGCTGATTTCCGCCGCGGGCGTGAAAATCGTGCTGTTTGCGCTGCTCGGCGTGGGGAACGTGTTTGATCTGGGCGCGGCGCGCATCAGTTGGAAGATGCTGCTGCTCGCGGCGATTGTTCTCGTGTGCACGCGCTGGGTGCCGAAGGTGAAGAAACTGCATCCGGTTGTGTTCATCCTGTTTTCCGCCGTGTTCGGAATCCTGCTCGGGCTGGGGGATTAGCCGCGGCCCCGGGGGAACAGCCGCGCCGCCGGGCGGGGAAATCAGATGTTCCGGGGGATGGCCGCCGCGGATTCGGCGCTGCCGGAAACGGCTTCCGATGTCCGTCGCCGCTGCCGGGAAGCGGCCGCTTCGATGGCGGCTGCGCCGCCGGGGGCGATCGGTCTGACCGATGGCGGCTGCGCCGCTGTTCGTTTTTTGGCTTTGATTCCGCGCGGTTCGGCCTTTGCCCGCGTTTCGGGGCAGCTCCGTTTTGCCGTTTTCGCCGCCCGTTTTCGCCTTTTTATTTTTGCGGCGAAGAATAATAAAAAAGGGCTTGACAACTTGGGATATCCGCGCTATAATGACATCCGCTGTGGACGATTGGCGCAGCTGGTAGCGCATCCGCTTGACGTGCGGGAGGTCACAAGTTCGAGTCTTGTATCGTCCACCAAAAAAACCTTGAAACCGCAATGGTTTCGAGGTTTTTTGTTGTTTTTACGGAGATTTTCAAGCAGTAAAAAACGGATGATGTGGGAAGGTCAACAAAAAGGTCAACAAATCGGCAGATTTTGACACAGAAATGGCATAGGTAACACCGAAAAGGAGTGTTATCAAATGGCATCTATCATCCCTAAATCCAAAGACGGAAAAATCATTTCCTACAAGTTCAAGGTATGCGTAGGTCGCGACGATTGCGGCGCACAAGTGTTCCGTTGTACCACGTGGAAAGTTCCCGGCGGCCTTGCTCCTTCCAAAGCGGTAAAGGCGGCAGAAAAGGCAGCGGCGGCGTGGGAACAAGATGCGAAGGCAGAGTATAAAAAGGACTTGCAGGACACAGAGCGGGCGCGGCAGCGGGAAATCGCCAGGTGCAAAACCGACTTTGTGCATTTTGTGAAAAATGTATGGTTTCCGATCTGTATAGAGGATGGCGAACACAAGCCGAAAACCGTTTCATTCTATAACGATACCACCAAGAACATTACCACCTATTTTTCCGGGTGCAATTTACAGAGAATCTCGCCGGCGGAAATTCAGAAATTCATTATCTATCTTCGGACAGAAAAAGGCTTTTCTCCCCGGAACGTCCATCATCACTACCGCACACTCAAAATGATTTTTGCTTATGCGGTTCAGCAGGAGGTGCTGCTGAAAAACCCTATGGACAAGGTCGATCCACCCAAACTGGTACGGACGGAAATTGACGCATTATCTCAAGAGCAGGCGGCAGACTTCTTCAAGAAGATTCACGATTGCCCGCTGGACTTCCGGTGCTTGCTGATTTTGTTAGTCACTACTGGATTGCGCCGGGGTGAATGTGTGGGGTTACAATGGAGGGATATTGACGAGAACAGTCTGCTGCTGCGGGTGCAGCGGAATGTAACATACACCACCAAGACCGGGATTGTGGTCAACACTCCCAAGACCGCAAAGAGCCGCCGTCCTATTCCTGTTATGGAAAGCACCTTGCGATTGCTCCTTATGCTGAAGCAGCAACGGCAGAGGGAAAATCCGGGCGTGGATATTGAGGACAGTTTTATTTTCCACGGGGAAAAGGGTATTTATGAGCCAAAAGACCCTAACGCGGTCACGCGGCGGGTTAAGCGGTTTATGGCGGCACATAACTTGCCTGACCTTTCACCCCATGACCTCCGCCATAGCTGCGCCACCTTGCTTTTAGGCAGCGGAGCGGATATAAAAAGTGTGCAGGAGATCTTAGGACACACCAACGCGAACACGACCCTTAATTTCTATGTGCGCTCCGATATTCAGCAGATGAAAGCCGCCACAGATAAATTTGCAAACGCTTTCGGACTATAATAAATGTGTGCCGGGATGATGAAACATCCCGGCACATTTTTATACATACATCAAAGTGTTTCTATCTAAGTGAATACGATATTGCGTAATATAGTGCTTATATAGTACAATAGAAAAAGGCATCGTTTTGAGGGGGAACGCAACAATGAGAAAAAGAAAAATTGTGTTAGCCGGAGATTTTGTGAGAGAATATGAAATTGGTTTTTGGTCGTATGTTGGAATCCAGATAATTAGGCTATATCTGTGTGTGTTGCGATGGTTTCGCCGCCTTAAACGTGGAATAGGTTATTGCAAGTATGCATTGGCCGTTATCCCTCTGTGGGTTGTATATGTAGCTGTTGTGTATGCCTGGGGTTCCTTCCGAATGCAAGATTATTCTGTCGGGCAAATTCTATGGGATATGAAAACGGGTTTCTTTACATCAGTAGTGTTGGCAGGAGCAACCTCTTTTATTACGCAACGAAACAAAAACAAATATGCTTTTCTTGCACAGCATAATGAGTATATTAACATAATGGATAAGTGCTCTCAACTGTATAAAGATTTATCTGTATTACTTTGCGGCGATAACAGTAAAAAAGATGTTCCTTTTTGGCCTTTTTATACTGACGAAATGTGTCGTACCACATATAAGAAATTTGCAAAATGGAATAACTTTGATAAAAACAGTGTGGCATACAAATATGTACTTCAATCTATCTCCGAATTAAAACGCGATTTGGAACGTCTTGGGCAGAATATATACATAGGCCATCTTTCTGAATGTAATAGTTATAAACTTAGCGGCCTTATTGTTGAATGTAATGCCCATATTGCGTGGTTGGAACGCACCCTTGAATCGGGCGACTTTCCATTACATAAGGATAATCATATGTGGAATTTATCTGCCGCTCTATATAGGCTAATTGATTGTTTGCGTTACCCGTGGCGTAGAGATTTGAAATGGAAGTTAAAAGTCCTTAAAATGATATATAAGCAAGACACAAGTGTTGCAGGTTCTTTCTACGATTCTGCTTTTCTTGATGTTGTAGATTATGATTGGTATGAGCATGCAGATGAGCGAATAGAAGAACTGCGAAAGGCATATGCGAAACAAAAAGAAACAGCAGAAGAAGATTTCTGCGTGTAACATCCTTGCAAGACAAGTATACCTTTGAAAAACTGGTCAGCTTTATCAGTAGCACAGCAGTTTCGCAAGTATAGTGAGTTTCTCTCATATGTAGAACGGGAAAAGGGATCAATTGTAACATATCTCGCAAAGGACACTATTGCTGCTTATATCAATAGAGCATTACCTTTATACATTAAGTTAAAGCAAACCGGGTGCAAATCTCAAGCAATTAAGGTCGCTTTCGATGATATTCTATACTATAAAATAGAAGGCTCTGTTCAGTATTTATCCAATGTTTCCGGCGGAGGAGTCAATATGCAAGGTGCTGTAGCTGGTGCTATAATTGGTGGCGGTGCAGCAGCGATTATCGGCAGTCAAGTCGGAACGCAAACAACAACAGAGGTCATTACAAAAGATGATAGAAAAATCACTTTATATATCACCGAAAATAACACAATGGAAACGCTCACAATAAGTAGTAAAAATATTGATAAAACAATTAACGCTTTGAGAGAATTAATTCCTAGCAAAGAAGAATCTGTTGTTCAGATCGAACTAACAAAAGTTCGAATGTAGCCACAGTTTCTTCTGCCGACGAACTCAAGAAATTCAAAGATCTACTTGATAGCGGTGTGATCACACAAGAAGAGTTTGACACAAAGAAAAAGCAATTGCTTGGTTTATAAAACACTTTTCCCTCCCCATCACGGGGAGGGTTTTTCTATGTCATCGCAGCGGCAAGCGGAATTTGACACGGGGCAAAATTGGGAAATTCAGAAAATCCGTGGTATAATATTTATATAAAGAAAAAGGAAAGGCAACTAGCCAGGGACATTCTGAAAAAAGCGCAGGCCGCCACGGTTTTTGTATAAGGCGGCAATTTAGTTTACTGTGCCACAATATATTATACTTATAAGTAGAAGGGGAACTTATAATAATACGTAATATGCGCCCATGCGGAAAATCCGAAAGCCGCCACCATTGTGATTCAGAATGCCCAGCTTGTGCCTCCTTTTCGAAATAATAAAAGGAGGTAGCACAAATGAGTGTGCCTAATTAGAGAGTAATCCAAATTGTCCAAAGAGAGAAAAGGGACAAAAAACACCTTTACGCAATGTATAATCAAGAGGCTTTACTTCAAGCAATGAGCGTTCTCAAAGGGTCAGGCTTAAAGATGTGGCTTTACATCAACAAGAATCAAGACGGATATCGATTTGAACTGAGCAGACAAGCGTGCGCGGAATGGGGCATCAAGAAAGATAGTTATTATGATGGGTTTAATGACTTGGTCAATAAGGGATATTTGCGATTATCCCAACCGGGCAGTAATATCTATTATTTCTATGAGAACGCGCTTGCGGAAAATCCGACTTCCGGTTATTCAGAATTCTATTTTACTGAAAAAACGAAACCCGCTCCCGGATTTCAGAATACAAAGTACGAAATTCAGAAAGGATATACGGAAAAGCCGGAGAGAAATAATATATATAATACAGGAATATTACAGGATAATACATCGTCGGTAAAACCGGAAAACGATGATGATTACTGGGCAGAATTAGAGCGCCAGGAAGAAAAGGAAGCAAGGAAAAGAACGTGGGCTTCATATAAAAACGATTTAGGATTCTGATGTTATCGGCGGCAATCGGAAAAAGCGAAAGCCGCCGGGAATTTCAATTCGTGAAAACATGTAGCCCGGCGGTGGGTGAATTTTGATCTAAGCATCTATCCAATACCAAAACCACCCGCCACCGGGATAAGGAGAACGAAGAAAATGATTATCAACTTTAATCCAAGCGGGTCATACTCCCGCGGTAACGACGGCGGATTCAACTACACCCGTCACACATAGGACGGTCACGGCGGCAGAGCAGCCGAACACCGGGATGAGATGGAGCAGATTGCGGAAAGAATCGCAGAACAAAAACTTGCGGCCATCATCCCCAAAATCCAGGCGGAAGCATTGCGGCAAGCAAGGGATGATTTACTCCGTGCCATCACCTTTGATGTGGAAACTGTTGTGCAGATAGCACTCCATAACGGAGAAACCATATTCCGGGATAGTAAAACGCAAAAGGTGATAGCGGACAGCATTATGCGGGAAATCCGAAAGCGACTTGACCACTTTCCATTATGATATACACAGAAAACGAGCAGTTCAGAAAAAGAACTGCTCGTTTTCGTTTTATGTGGACAGTCATACGATTGCCGCCACCATATTGTTTTCTATGAGTTGTCCGTTCTCGTCAAAGGGGGTCATCCGTCCGTAGTTGGGAAACCGGCGGAAGAACCATTGCTTGACCACACTAAAGGGCGCGGGAACTGCGCAATCCTCCGGGAAACGCACTTTATACAGGTCGGCCATAATGCTTTCATGTTCCGGTTGCTTTTCTATGAATTGAATCATCCGCTCAAGGGTAATATGGCTTCTTACAGAGGTTTTTCGATGGGGTGCGGTAAAGACAACGGCATAGTTTGGCAACGCCTTGCGAAGCTTCTGAAGGGTCTTATATTCCTCGCTATCAAAGATGTTCGCTTTCTTATGGAATTCACGGGTGATGATGATTCTACAACCGATATGGTCAAACTTGTAGCCGGGACGAGTAATAACGTTCTCCATTGTTCTTTCTCCTTTCGCAATCAGCAGTTTCCTGCGGCGGTGTCGGTGTTTCCGACGGCGGCGGTATCTTCCATGACGGGCATAGTAACATCGGCGGCGCGCTTGTAGTGTTCGCCATAGATGCCCAAATACCATTGCTTGACCACGGGATAGGGGACTTTGTCCGCGGTTGCCTTGTCAAAAGCGGCAAGGTTAGGAGAGCATTCTCCATCCCATTTGATAATGCAACGGCGCATTTCGGCAAAGTTCAGACCCTTATATTTCTGCTTGTTTTGCGTGATTTGGGTCTTATAAATAACGATGCCAAAACCGGGATATGCGTCACGGAGTTCCATCAACTGAATGTGTGCGGGAGTTTTGGGTGTCTTTGCGGCGGTAGCAAAAGCATTGGAGATTTCGATATTCTCTTTCTCAAAATTGATACGATAGGTAAAAGACTTGCAACGATTCATAGGTAAACTATCCTTTCTGCCATTTCAGCATTGGCGGCACTTGACCGCGTATTTTGATTCTTTAGAAAGGTTAGTGGCCACTTACCTTGTGATTGCATTATAACACAGCCCGAATTGTTTGTAAATACGTGCATTTAGACGTAATTTTGCGTATTTTCTTGCCAGAAAAGTTCGAAAATTTAACACTTTTGCATTTTCGACGCGCTTATATGTGCTCCTTTGTTGCGGTTTATTCGAAAACACGGAATGAGGCTGAAACAAATATTTTTTTCAAAGAAACATATGGCAGAAGATTTGAAGTCAACAAAACACATTCCTGTAATCTTCAAAGTCGTTAATTTTGCTTGTTTTATTGATCTCAATTTAGGTCAACAAATGGTCAACGGGGGAGCGTTTTTCGAATGTTTTGCTTGATTAATTTCTAACTATTTGATATAATAAAAGTGTAATATTTGCGTGTTTCGTATGCTATTTCTAACTTTTTGGTGTAGGTCGGACTTGATATATCCGCTTGACGTGCGGGAGGTCACAAGTTCGAGTCTTGTATCGTCCACCAAAAAAGAAGTAACTTTTGTCTATCAAAAGTTACTTCTTTTTTTATCCAAGCCGCAGGCTTGGCATATCATCAGCCCCAACGGGGCTGTATATCATCCATCGCTTTGCGATGGTATATCATCACGGCATAGCCGTGCATAAACCCTCCTGCGGCTTGATGAGATGCAACACTGCG
>JAFWZN010000001.1 GCA_017522345.1 Clostridia bacterium
AACTGATACTTTATATGGATTACTACAACAACCATCGTATCAAGGCAAAGCTTAAGGGCTTGCCGCCTGCTATTCACAGACAACAAGCCCTCTCGGCTGCCTAATCTATTATTCTGTCTAACTTTTTGGGGTCACTTCAAATCCCCTGCGGGCTTTTTCTTTTCAAAAATTGACACCCGTTTATAAATTTTGTATAATACATGGGAAGAAATTTCGGAGTGTGTTGTCATGGAAATCAACGACCTTTGCGGCATTTTGGAAGCCATTTTATATGTTGCGGGCGAGCCTGTGCGCGTGGATCAGCTGGCGCACGCTTTGAACCTAACGCAGATGGAGCTCGAGCCTGCGATTGAAAAGCTCAGAGACAATTGCTTGTTGGAAAAGCGCGGGCTGCGCCTAAACCGCCACGGCGGGGAGATTCAGATGTCGATTAATCCCGATTATGCAAAATACGTGGAAATGCTTTTGCAGCCTGTTCAGAAGCAGTCGCTTTCTCAGGCGGTTATGGAGACGCTTTCCATCATCGCCTATCGCCAACCCGTCACGAAAGCAGAGATTGAGGCGGTTCGCGGCGTAAAGTGCGATTATTCCGTGCAGCTTTTGCTTGCGCGCGGCCTCATTGAAGAAGCCGGGCGCAGGGAAACGCTGGGCCGACCCATTGAGTACGTTACCACCGATCGCTTTTTAGTGCATTTTGGCCTTGAGGGCCTTTTTGAACTTCCGAAGGTCAAGGAATTTGAGGATATGAACAAAGGGGAGTAAAGAAAAATGAGACATCATATCGATACCATTCCCGTGTGGGATGCTTACCGCAAAGACTGTGAATGCCCGCTGTGCCTTTTGGAGGAAGAAAACGAGGTCAATTATGTCAATGCCTTTATGGGCGGAAGCGTTATGGAGCCGGACGTCCGCGTGGAGGTCAACGAAAAGGGCTTCTGCGGGCGGCATTTCAAGCTGATGCTCAATAACAACAACCGCCTTGGCGTCGCGCTTATGGCGCATACATATCTTAAAGAAACCATGGCGAAGCTGGGCGCGACCGAAATGGCGGTCAACGCGCAGAAGGTCGGCGGTCTTTTTTCTAAAAGGATTGTTTCGGGAAACGACTTTTCTGGCATCACCGACACCTGCATACTGTGCGACCGCCTGAACAACACCATGGACCGCTATGTTTACACCGTTGTATACATGTATAAGCATGAAAGCGCGTTCAAGGCGCAGTTTCAAAAGAGCAAAGGCATGTGCTTAAAGCACTTTGCCCAGGTGATTGCATCCGCCGAGGAGCAGTTGAAGGGACCGGAGCTTAAGAGCTTCATGAACGATCTTAAAAAGATTCAGCTTGAGAATATGGCGCGCCTTGAAAAGGAAATTGAGTGGTTTACGCTCAAGTTTGACCACAAAAACGCGGATAAGCCGTGGGGCACGAGCAAGGATTCTCTGGAGCGCGTGATTCTGAAGCTGCGCGGAAAATGCATATAATAAGCGGAGGATATAAAAATGGTTGAGTTCCGTTTGCCTTTCTTTGGACATGGCGGCGATTACAATCCCGATCAATGGCTGGACAGACCCGACGTCCTTGAACAGGACATTGAATACATGAAGGAAGCCGGAATCACGCTTGTGAGCGTGGGCATTTTCGCGTGGGCGGCGCTTGAGCCGGAGGAGGGAAAATACAATTTTAGCTGGCTTAAAGACATTCTTGATAAGCTTCACGCAGCGGGCGTTTCGGCGCTTCTGGCTACGCCGTCGGGCGCGAGACCGGCATGGATGAGCGTAAAGTATCCGGAGGTTCTGCGCGTAAACAACGGCGTTCGCAATCATCACGGAAACAGGCACAACCATTGTCTGACCTCGCCCGTGTACCGCGATTTTGTGACCAAGATGAACACGCGTCTGGCGGAGGAATTCGGAACGCATCCCGCCGTTGTCGGCTGGCATATATCCAATGAATACGGCGGCGACTGCAAGTGCGAATTGTGTCAGGAAGCCTTCAGAGGCTGGCTCAAAAACCGCTATAAGACGCTTGACAATATCAATAAAGCGTGGTGGACCGCGTTCTGGGCAAAGACATACACCGACTGGAATCAGATCCGTTCGCCCGAAGACATCGGCGAAAGCGCAATCTGCGGAATGAATCTGGACTGGAAGCGGTTTGTCAGCGATCAGACGAGAGACTTTTTTAGAAACGAAATTGCGCCGATCAGAAAGATTACGCCGGATCTGCCCGTTTCCATCAACACCATGACGCTTTTTAACGGCCTTGATTATTCAAGCTTCAAGGACGACGTGGACTTTTTCGGCTTTGACGCGTATCCCATGTGGGGCGGAAAGAGCGATTACGACGTGGCGATTGAAACCGCGCTCACCTACGATCAGGTGCGCGGCTACGGAAATCGCGTGTGGTCCTTGATGGAATGCACGCCCTCTCAGGTCAACTGGCAGGATATCTGCCGGATGAAGCACACGGGACTGCACCCGCTTGTAAGCCTTCAGGCGGTTGCGCACGGCTCGGATACGGTGATGATGTTCCAGTGGCGAAAGGGAAGAGGCGCAGCCGAAAAATTCCACGGCGCGGTAGTAGGACATGATTCCACCAATAAAACCCGCGTTTTCAAGGAAGTCAAGCAGGTGGGCGAGATGCTCAAAACCATCCGGCCCGTCGTAAACGCCGAAACGCATGCCGAGGTCGCCGTGATTTTCGATCAGCAGACGAGATGGGCGCTTTCGTATGCGCAGGGCCCCCGAAAGAAAAAGGATTACACGGGGGTTGTAAAGGAGCATTACGAGGCGCTTTACAAAATGGGTCTGAACGTCGACGTCATCGATTGCGACAAGCCCTTTGACGGATATAAGGTGCTGGCTGCGCCGTATCTTTATATGGTGCGAAAAGGCATGAAGGAGAAGCTCGAAGCATATGTCCAAAATGGCGGAACGCTCGTTGTCGGCTTCTTCTCCGGGCTTGTGGATGAAAGCGATCTGTGCTTTATGGACGGCGCGCCCGGCCCGATCAGGGAGCTTTGCGGCGTATGGGCCGAGGAAACCGACGCCTTGTACGATCATCAGAGAAATTCCTTCGTCATGGAAAAGGAGAACGAGCTGGGCCTTGCAGGCGAATATGCCTGCAGCTGGATGTGCGACGTATTGAATCTTGAAGGCGCAAAGGCCGTCGCCCATTACGGAAGCGATTATTATAAGGGCACGCCCGCCGTTACCGTAAATAAATACCATAAGGGCAAAACCTATTACGTCGCAAGCCGGGCCGAGCAAAAATTCTACGATGATTTCTATAAAGCGCTTATTAAGCAGGCGGGCGTTCAGCCGCTGATCGAAGACGTCCCGGACGGCGTGCTCGCTCAAAAGCGCGTAAAGAACGGAAGGGAATACCTTTTTGTGATGAATTTCTCGCGCGAGGAAAGGACGATTCGTGTTCCTGAGGGATGCGACCTCCTTTCAGGCGAGAAGACGACGGGCGAGATCACGCTTAATGAAAACGGCGCCGCCGTCATCGAAATTGCTTGATAAGGGAGAAAAAGCTTGTTCTATTTTTCTAAACCTGCGGGCGGGCTTTACGTGGGCAAAGCGCTTGTAAAGCCCCCTTTTGTTCATCTGGTTTCGGCGGGCCTTCCCGTCAGGGGGCTGTTTGTATCCGATATTCATATCCGAAAAAACACGTGGCCGGTGGCCGAGCATGTGATTTCAGCCATAAAAACGCTGAATGCAGAGCTTGTTTTGCTGGGCGGCGATTACGCGGAATATGACGAGGGGCTTACGCGCTTTTTTGAAGCGCTTTCCCATGTGAAGCCCAAGTACGGAATATACGCCGTGGAGGGCAACAACGATTATCCCCGCTTTCATGAGGATCACGAGCGCGTAAAACGGGAGATCGAAAAAAGCGGCGCGCGCCTTTTAAGGGATGAATGCGCGTTTATTCAGACGGATAAGGGCGCGATCGAAATTCTCGGCGCAAGGTGCGCTTATTTCGAAGAAACGCACCCGGAAGGGCTTTTTTCGGAAAAGGACGGCGTTTTTCGCATACTCATCGCGCATGAGCCTTTGAAAAGCACGCTAAAGGCCGTAAACGGAAAAGCGGATCTTATGCTGTCGGGGCACACGCACGGCGGGCAGGTGAACGTTTTGGGCTTTACGTGCTACGAGCTGTTGCAGTATGAAGGAAGCTGCCGCTACACCCATCTTGCGGGGCTTAAAAAGGTTGGTAAAACGTCCGTGCTCGTTTCGCGCGGCATCGGAACCAGCAAATTTGCCGTTCGCTTCGGCGCAAGGCCGGAGATTCATTTGATCACGTAATACAAAGGAGACGGAACCTAATGCGAATGAGAGTTAAAAAGTGGGCGCGTCCGGAATTGTCGGTGTGCCCTTTTTACGTTGCGGAGCCCGGAGAAATGAGAGGAAAATGGAGAGAGGCGTTTAAAAAGGATCAGCCGCTTCACATCGAGCTCGGCTGCGGAAAGGGCGTTTCCACCTGTCAAATGGCGCTGTCGGAAGATAGCAACAATTTTGTCGCCGTCGATCTGATTACGTCCGTCCTGGGCGTTGCCAAGAGAAATGCAGAAAGCGCGTACAAAGGCGTTCGCGAGATAGACAACCTCATTTTGTGCAATTTTGATATCGAATATATCGACAGCTTTTTTGCAAGCGAGGATTCTGTTGAAAGAATCTACATTTCCTTCTGCAATCCTTGGAATCAGCGTCCCAAGCAGGCGAAGCATCGCCTGACTCACCCGAGACAGCTTTTAAAGTATAGGGAAATTATGAAGGATGGCGGTGAGATTTATTTCAAAACCGACGACGATAAGCTGTTTAAAGACTCTGTCGGATATTTTGAAAGCTGCGGTTTTGACATAAAATTTATTACCTATGACCTTCATGAAAGTGGATTTACGCCAAATTATGAGACGGAACACGAGAAAATGTTCACAAATGAAGGCGTGAAAATCAAATTTTTAATCGCTGAAAAGCGATCCGGCTTTGAAACGACGGCGGATGCTGCATTGGATGCAGACGAAGAATAGAAAATCGGCATTTTTAGAAAATTTGCATAATTCGGCATTTACTGCTTGCAATTTTGTTATATTGGGCGTATAATGTTCAGCATAATCCTAAGAAGGGAGATTGCCGAACATGAATCGAGTTTACAATTTTGCCGCAGGACCGTCGATGCTGCCCGAGGAGGCGCTGGAGCGCGCCGCAAACGAAATGCTCTCCTATAAGGGAACGGGCATGTCCGTAATGGAGATGAGTCATCGATCTAAGGGCTATATTGAAATTTTCGATCACACGGTTTCACTCCTTAGAGAGCTCATGGGAATTTCGGATGATTACGAAGTGCTTCTTTTACAGGGCGGCGCGACCGGCCAGTTTGCAGCGGTGCCCATGAACCTTTTAAAGACGAGCGCGGACTATGTGGACAGCGGAAACTTCGCTCACGGCGCGCTGGTAGAAGCCAAAAAGTACGGTTCTGTCAATGTGGTCGCCTCTTCCCGCGACGATAACTATACCTATATTCCTGAAATCGATCCTGATAAGCTGAATAAGAACGCGGATTATTTCTACATCACCACCAACAACACCATTTTCGGAACGCGCTATACTTCCATTCCCGACACGGGCGACGTGCCGCTGGTTGCGGATATGTCTTCGAATATTCTTTCGGAGCCTATGGACGTAAACAAATTCGGCGTGATCTTTGCAGGCGCTCAGAAAAACATCGGCCCCGCGGGCGTGACGGTTGTAATCGTGCGCAAGGACCTTCTGGGCCGCGCAAACCCGAATACGCCCAAGGTGTTTGATTGGACGAAAATGGCCGAAAACGGCAGCATGCTCAACACGCCTACCACCTATTCCATCTACATGGCGGGTCTGTGCCTTGAATGGCTCAAAAAAGAGGGCGGCGTTCGCGTCATTCACATGCGCAACCAGATTAAGGCAAAGCTGCTTTACGATTATCTGGACGAGAGCAAGCTTTTCAAGGGTACGGCGCACAGAGATCACCGCTCCATCATGAACGTCACCTTCCGAACCGATGATCCCGACACGGATGCGGCGTTTGTGAAGCTGGCGACCGAGAACGGCATTCTGAACATCAAGGGTCACCGTCTGGTCGGCGGCATGCGCGCCAGCATTTATAACGCGATGTCGGTCGAGGGCGTTCAGAAGCTCATTAGTGTCATGAAGCAATTTGAACAGGAGCGTGTGTAAAGATGACGAATATTAAGCTTCTAAATCCCGTATCGCCCGTATGGCGCGATTCGATTTCGGAAAATGAATATGCGCTGGATGCCAATATCGCTTCTCCCGATGCGATCATCGTCCGAAGCGCGGATATGCATTCGTATGAACTGGAACATAACGTTCTGGCCGTTGCCCGCGCGGGCGTCGGCGTGAATAATATCCCCCTGGACGCATATGCCGAAAAGGGCGTAGTTGTGTTCAATTCCCCCGGCGCAAACGCCAATGCGGTCAAGGAGCTCGTTGTTTCCGCGCTCCTTCTGGCTTCCCGCGATATCACGGGCGGCTGGCTGTGGGCCAATGGCCTAAAGGGCGAAGGCGAGAACGTTGAAAAACTCGTTGAGAAGGGCAAAAAAGCGTTTGTAGGCCCTGAAATCGCAGGAAAAACGCTGGGCGTCATCGGCCTTGGCGCGATTGGCATTCTGGTTGCCAACGCGGCAAACGCGATGGGCATGAAGGTGCTGGGCTACGACCCCTTCATCTCCGTCGATCACGCATGGCAGCTTTCCCGCTCTGTTCAGCACGCGATGAGCGAGGAAGAGGTTGTCGAAAAAGCCGATTACATCACCGTTCACATTCCCTTAAACGACAAGACCAGAAACAAGTTTGATAAGGCCATGATCTCAAAAATGAAAAAGGGCGCGGTGCTTGTCAACTTCGCCAGAGGCGAGCTGTGCGATGCAGACGCCGTCATCGAGGCGCTTGAAAATGGGCAGCTCAGGAAATATATCTGCGACTTCCCCACCGAAAGGCTGCTCGGCGTAAAGGGCGCAATCTGCCTCCCGCACATCGGCGCGTCCACGCCCGAGAGCGAGGACAACTGCGTGCGCATGGTCGCAAGCCAGCTGGACGCCTACTTAAAGACGGGCGCGATCAAAAATTCCGTCAATTATCCCGAAGCCGATCCCGGTCGGCTCGTAGAGCCTCGCTTAATCGCGCTTCACCAAAATGTTCCCAATGTCGTATCTTCCATCACCTCCCTGATTTCCGCGTGCAACATCAATATTGAAAACATGCTCAATAAATCGCGCGGCAAATATGCGTATACCTGCCTCGATTTGGGTCAGGCCCCCGACGAGGAACTTGTAAAAAAAATCGAGGAGCTGGACACGGTATATCGCGTGCGCGTTTTGAAACCCTGAAAGGAGATTCCTTGATTATGCCGGTTTTCCCTGGCTTAGCGCCTTCTGATATCTATCTGCCCGCAGCGCATATTGATTTAAACAAATGGGCTGTCGTGGCATGTGATCAGTTCACCTCTCAGATAGAATATTGGCAGGAAGTTGAAAAGGAAGTGGGCGACGCGCCCTCGACGCTTCGCATGATTCTTCCGGAAATTTATTTGAACGAGGCATCCGCCAATATTCCCGGCATCCACGCCTCCATGCGCAGATATCTGAAATCCGGCGTTTTGGAGAAAAAAGTGGAAAACGGCTTTGTGCTCACCGAACGCACCACCGAATCGGGCGTGCGTCTGGGGCTCATTGCCGCAATTGACTTAAATGCCTACGACTATACGCCCGGCGCAAAGCCGCTCATCCGCGCGACCGAGGGCACGATCGTCGAACGAATTCCCGTGCGCGTCCGCATCCGCGAAGGAGCGCTTTTGGAAAGCCCGCACGTCATGGTTTTGATTGACGACGCGGGAAAAACCGTCATCGAAAAAGCGTATGAGCGCGTAAAGGATACCGCCCCTTTGTATGACACCCCCCTTATGTTGAACGGCGGCCGTCTGCGCGGCTGGGCTATTGAGAAAACGGAGGAGCTTAAGCGGATTGCTTCAGCGCTTCAGGCGCTCAATGCCAAGGCAAACGGCTTTCTCTACGCCGTGGGCGACGGAAACCATTCCCTTGCCACCGCTAAAGCCTGCTGGACGAGGCTTCACGCCAAGCTTTCGCCCGAGGAGCAGGAAACACACCCGGCAAGGTATGCGCTTACCGAAATTGTGAATCTGCATTCGGACGCCCTGATCTTCGAGCCGATTCACAGAGCGCTGTTCCATGCGGATTACGAGGATTTAGTGAACAAGTTCGCCGCCTACGCTGAAGGCCGAGGCTTTGCCCTTTCGGAAGGCGACGACGTCCGCTTTGTTGCGGGCGGCAAGGAAACGGGCGTTTCCATCAAGGGTGCGGAGGGCGTTTTGCCTGTCGCCATCCTTCAGCCGTTCCTTGACGATTACATTAAAGCCAATAAAAACGTCGAGATCGACTATATTCATGGCGAGGATGCGGTGAAATCCTTGGCCGAAAACGGAGATACCACAGGAATTCTTTTGAAATCCATTGACAAAAAATCCCTCTTCCCGTCCATCGCCTCCGAAGGCGTTCTTCCGAGAAAAACCTTCTCCATGGGCGAAGCGTGGGAAAAGAGATACTATATGGAGTGCAGAAGGATTCTGTAAAAGAAAAACGCGCTTTGAAAGGCGCGTTTTTTATGCCCTTGGAAGGATAAATAGATGCATATGTCGAATAAATGCGAAAAACCCACGTTCGGAGGCAATGATTTGTGCGCAGTTGGCCTGAAAAGTTTTTAAGCGAGATTCAAGAAATTCTAAAAGAGGAATACGATGCGTTTCTTGCCGCTATGGAGCGCGAAAGCGCCCATGCCATGAGACTCAACCCCCTTAGGAAGGACGCAGAGGATTGCGCCCGTCCGTTTATGCGGGGAGACAGCGTTTTGTGGGAAGAAAACGGAAAATACGTGCGCTTAGGCGCTCGTCCCGGCGCGTCGCTTGCGCATGCCGCCGGCGCGTTTTACATGCAGGATCCTTCCGCCATGAGCCCGGTCGCCGTTTTGAACCCTAAGCCCGGCGAACGGGTTTTGGATCTTTGCGCCGCGCCCGGCGGCAAAAGCGGGCAGATTGCGGGACGGATGATGGGCAAAGGCTTTCTTCTATCCAACGAAATTGAGTTTTCCCGCGCGCGCATACTGCTGGGCAATCTGGAGCGGCTGGGCTTTTTAAACACATGCATTACAAGCTGCGACGCAAACGCGCTTGCAAACGCCCTTCCCGGCTTTTTCGACGCGGTGCTCGTAGACGCTCCGTGCTCGGGAGAGGGCATATTCAGGCGCGATCCCAACGCCGTTTTGGAGTGGTCGGAGAATGCGCCCTTCGGGTGCGCCGAGCGGCAGGCGGAGATTCTGGATAACGCCGCAAAGCTTTTAAGACCCGGCGGACGCATGGTATATTCCACCTGCACATTCAATCGGTACGAAAACGAAAAAACAATCGAAGCGTTTTTATCAAGGCATCCCGAATTTGAGGCGGGTGAATTCACGCTTGCAGGCGTGGGCCGTTCCGTAAACGGCAGTATTCGTCTCTGGCCGCACAAAATCGACGGCGAAGGACATTTCGCTGCGCTTCTTATAAAGACGGACGGAAAAGACGGAAAATACCCTGTCAATTCAGAAACCAAGGGCGCGGACAGCGCGAGGATGCTTCTTGAAAAGGATGCGTTCTGCGGCAATTTTGACGGTGTTTTCCACTTTGGCGGCGACCAGCTGAGCCTGCTTCCTGCGGAAGCGCCGGATATCCGGCTTTTATCCGGAAAAGGCGTGCGCCTTCTTCGCGCGGGGCTTCCCCTGTGCAAGGTCGGAAAAGGTTTCGTCGTTCCCGATCACGCGCTGGCTATGGCGATGAGGACGGAGGACGCGGGGCGTGTATTCGACATGGATGAAGCAACGGCGGCTAAATTCATGGAAGGCGAAGAGATTGCAGCCGAAGCCGAAAAGGGCTGGACGCTCATGACCTATAAAAATATGCCCCTCGGCTGGGGCAAGGCCAGCCAAGGGGCGATTAAGAACCATCTGCCCAAGGGACTTCGGCGCAGAAACGCGCATTGGAGCGAGATGGAGTAAACGGACCCAAAATGCGGCCATATGATACCGTAGAGACACCCGTCCTCGGGTGTCCGCACGCGAAAACAGAATGTGCGGACACTTCGGGGGAGTGTCCCTGCGATTTTTATTGTATTCAGGATTCCGCCGCGCTTTTTCCGGCGAGCGCGCCGGTTGAAAACGCAATCTGCAGGTTGAAACCACCGGTTAGAGCGTCCACATCGATGACTTCGCCTGCGAAATAGAGGCCGCGTATGATCTTGGATTCAAGGGTCGAGGGGTTAATGGATTTGACTTCCACGCCGCCTCTTGTGATGATGGCTTCGTTTAAGCCTCTGAAGCCCTTGACCGTAAGCGGAAGATTTTTAAGAAGCTTTACGATGGTCTTTCGCTCCTGCGCCGTTACGGAGTGGATGGGCGCATAGGGCGAAATGTCGGCAAGCTCCAGAATTTTCATGCCCAGCGCATGGAGAGTGAGCCCGTCCATGCAGGTGAACAGCTGTTTTCTTTGCATTTCGGCAAAATCGCGCAGGATGCGCGTTTCAAGCTGGCCTTCGTCCAGCGCGGGCTTTAGGTCGATATACAATTTTACGCCCTTTGCGGAATCGGGCAGAAGGCTTGAAAGCGACAGAACCAGCGGCCCCGATACGCCGAAGTGCGTGAACAGCATTTCGCCCTGCTCTTTGTAGAGCTTTTTCATTTTTCCGTTTTTCTCGGCGAATGCGGATAGGGAAACGTTTTTAAGCGTCAGCCCCATCAAATCCTTCGGCCAGCTTTCCTCGGTTTCGATGGGCGTAAGCGCCGGGCGGCAGGGATAGATCGCGTGGCCCAGCTCCTTTGCAAAGCGGTGACCGTCGCCGGTTGAGCCGGTGGACGCGTAGCTGACTCCGCCGGTTGCAATGATGACCTTGTCGGCATATACTGTTTCGCCGTTTTCCGTTTCAAGGCCGATGATTTGATCGTCATCGGTCAGAACACGCTTAACGGGGGTGTTTAAGCGAATGGTTACGCCCAGGCGCCTGATTTCGCGCTCCAATGCGTTTGTAATGTCGCTTGCGTGGTCGCTTTCAGGAAAAACGCGTTCGCCGCGCTCGGTTTTGAGCTTTACGCCTGCGTTTTCAATAAGCTCCATTAGCCCCGTATTGTCAAGACAGGCGAAGGACGCATAGAGAAAGCGCGGATTCCGAACGATGTTTTTCATGAATTCGTCCGCTTCCGCCGCGTTCGTCACGTTGCAGCGGCCTTTGCCGGTAATGTAGATTTTCTTTCCAAGCTTTTCGTTTTTTTCATAAAGCGTCACGCGCGCGCCGTTTTTCGCGGCATAAAGCGCGGCCATAATGCCTGCCGCGCCTCCGCCGATTACAAGAATTTTTGTGCTTGCCATAGCTTATTCTCCGGGCTTTCCGAGATATACGCGGTACTCGGACCAGATATCTTCCATTTTCTGGAAATACTCGGTCACCTGCGTTCTGCGGCGCTGGGAAAGCGCGACGATGAGCGCGTTAATGAGGGACAGGGGAGCGGCCATGGAGTCTACGAAGGAAGCCATGTCGCTTTTTGCCATCAGGCAGTAATTGGCCTCGGTGTGAAGCGGAGAAAGCGGGCCGTCCGTGATGGCGATTAAGGTTGCGCCGCGGGAACGGGCGAATTTCATGGCCTTAACCGTATGGCTCGTATAGCGGGGGAAGGAAATGCCCAAAAGCACGTCCTCGTCGCTGATACGCGCAACCTGCTCAAAAACGTCGGAAACGCCGCTGGTTACGGTGTGAACATTGGGGAAAATAAAGTTTAAGTAATGACCCAAAAATTCCGCGAGAGGCGCGCTTGCGCGAAGACCCAATACGTAAATGTTTCTGGCCTCAAGCATGCTTTCGATGACGGAATCAAAGGTGTTTAAATCCAGCTCGTCGAGGGTGGAGCGGATGTTCTGGATGTCGGTTTTGAGGACCTTGTTGAGCACCTGCGCATGCCCCATGTCGCCCGTCATTTCAAGGCGCTGCGTGGCGGTCAGGCGGTGGCGGATCAATTCCTGAAGCGCTTTTTGAAGCTGCGGATATCCGTCGTAGCCAAGGGCGGCTGCAAAGCGGACGACCGTGGACTCTGAAACGCCCACGTATTCGCCAAGGCGCGAGGCGGTCATAAAGGCGGCCTTGTCATAATGGGAAACAATGCATTCTGCGATTCTTCGGTGGCTTTTAGATAAACGCTTTCCGCTGTGATTTAATCTTTGCAGAAGCTCCTGTGCGTTGTCCATGGGCGTATCCTCCGTCAAATTGCTAAAAATTCATTCATTGCATACGTTATTAGCATTATTCTACACCAAAATCCTAAAAAATGCAAGAGGGTTTTTAGAAAACATCAAAATTTTGTCGATATGCATGAAATGACGGCAGATTTGAATGTTTTAATGAAAAGAACAATTCATTTTCATCATAGAAAATGTTTCAACACAATGTTGATAGACGGGAAAACGGATTTCATATATAATGTATAGGCGACAGAAGATAACGGAGGAATTTCTCAAAATGAGCTATCCGCTTTGCTCCAAGGAGGAAAAACGCGCCTTTTATAAAAACGCGTTGAAGGTCACGCTTCCGATTGCGTTTCAGAATTTCATGGATGCATGCGTGAACTCGGCCGACGTCATCATGCTGATGCTGGTTGGACTGACCGAGCAGGCGGCTTCTTCGCTTGCGGGGCAGGTTGCGTTTGTTTTGAACATGCTTTTATTCGGCCTGTCGTCCGGCGCGTCGGTGCTATCGGCGCAGTATTGGGGCGTTCGCGATAAAAGATCGATTGAGCGCGTAATGGCGATTGCGCTAAAAATTTCCGTATCCACGGGATTGCTTGTGACGCTTGCGGCGCTGTTTGCGCCAAGGGGCATCATGCGCATTTTTACCGACGACCTCGGCATGATAGAAGCCGGCGCAAAATATCTGCGCGCAATCAGCCCGAGCTATGTGCTTTCAAGCTTTGTGGTTGTGTATTTGGCGGTCATGCGCTCTGTTGAGCGCGTCAGGATGAGCGCGATCGTGCATTCAAGCGCGGTTGTTGTGAATGTTATATTAAACGCATGCTTTATTTTCGGGTTCGGGTTCTTCCCCAAATTGGGAATCACAGGCGTTGCGCTGGCGACAACGATTACACGCGTTCTTGAAGCGGGCGTATGTGCGGCGGACACGCTTCTGACCGACGGCGTTCGCGTTCGAATCAGGGACTTCTTTGAAAAAAACAAGCAGCTGTTTTCGGATTTCATGAAGTTTTCCCTGCCTGCCGCAGCCAATGATATGGTGTGGGGCCTTGCTTTCAGCGTGTATTCAGTGATTTTGGGCCACTTGAGTGAAAACATTGTTTCCGCCAACGCGGTTGCAAGCGTGGTTAGAAATCTCGCGACGGTCGTGTGCTTTGGCGTGGCGTCCGCGGCTGCGATTATACTTGGAAACGCCATGGGCGCAGGCAAGCTGGAGGAAGCGCGCGTATATGGGAAGCGGTTTGCCCATCTCGCCGTCTGGACGGCGCTTGTGGGCGGCGCGCTGATTCTGCTGATTCGCCCCTTGGTGCTTTCGGGCGTTCACTTAATGGTTCAGAATGCAAACTCCGTGGTGCTTCACGAAGTCAATCTGATGCTATTAATCAACGCCTACTACGTCATGGGTCAGTCGGTCAATACGATGATGGTCTGCGCGATTTTCCGCGCGGGCGGCGACGTCAAATTCGGCCTCGTGTGCGATTTCCTGTCGATGTGGATCTACGCCGTTCCGATCGGCCTTTTCGCGGCGTTCGTTCTGAAGCTTCCCGAAATGTGGGTGTATTTCATTTTGTGCCTGGACGAATTTGTGAAAATGCCCGTGATCATCCGCCATTACAAAAAGGGACAGTGGGCGAAAAACATTACGCGTACATTCTGAGGAGGAAAAACGTGGTTTCTGTCAGAAAAACGCAGGCGCGAGACGTAAAAGCGCTCTGGGAAATCCAGACAAACGCGTTTATGCCGCTGTATGAAAGATACAAGGATCAGGGAAATCCCGCTCTTCGCGACGAAACGGATATTTCAAGGCGCTTGGGCAGCGAGTATTTTTCCTGCTTCACGATATTTGTGGAAGATAAAATTGTCGGCGGGCTCTGGTATAAGGTCAAGGGTTCATGCGTCGGGGAAGAGACGCTGGGCGATGGGAAATATTACCTTCAAAGGGTATTTATTGCGCCCGACATGCAGTCAAAAGGCATTGCGCAAAGGGCAATCCTGGAATCGGAAGCGTATTTTGAGGACGCAAAAACGTTCCTTGTGGATTTTCCGGAAGATCTTCAGAAAAACAGAAGATGCTATGAAAAAGCCGGATACCGCGACACGGGTATGCGCGTAGAGGTGCAAAAAGGGCTTGTGCTTGCGTGCTTTGAAAAGAAAGTGGGATAAAAAACATCCGCCTGCGAAAAAAAAGCATGGCGGATATTTTTTGGTTGGGGACGATGCCGCATTATCCCGGACGCTGTTTATTCTATTGTCAAATGATTTACAAGCGCCTGTATCCATTCGGTTGAGTCCTTTTTGCGCTTGTCTGTCGTTCTCCAATCGTCGGACAGGGGAAAGTGTATTTTATCGTTTGCATCTTTTCCGAAATCCCATGCGCCGTCCTGTGCGCGGTTTTCAATCAGCCAGTCGCGGACAAACTGAAGATGGCTTTTTGCGCTTTTGTACCTTGCCAAAAGTTCAATCGCGTCAAGATAGCGGACGGTTTCTCTTGACGCAAATTCCTCGGGCAAGATGCATAATGGTCTTTCGTATATGTAATAGATGCCGTCCTTTTTTGAAAGCGCGTATTTGACGAGCGCTGTTTCGGTTTTTTCGTCAAGGCATCCCGAGACCAGGGAAATGGGATAGAAATTCATAAAATCAATCAGCCGACTGCCGCAGGGCTTCATGCCGAGGATATCGCGGTAAGCGGAAACATATCGGTCATGGTCATAAATACCGCCTGAAAAGGCTTCCATAATGATTTTTGCCCATTGATCGGCAGTTTTGTTTGCCGCTGCATTTTTACTTGTAAACCGACGAATCCAAGCGGCGAGAATGAGGGATGTAAAGATGTCCCAGTCGTGCACCTTTTCCGCGCGGTCGGGAATTCTGTTTTTTCCTGTCAGGCAGTCGTTCATGTAGGACAGGGCTTTTTGAACGCATTTATCTTCCCCGGTGAACCCGAGCCTTTCCAGCCGCCTGAGCGCCTGTTCGGTCGTAATCGGCGCGCCGTAAAACTTCGAAAGCGAATGAAAACAGCCCCATTTGCCGTCTGGCTCCTGAAGGGCAAGGATCATCTTTGCCCATTTTCCGTCTTTGTGCATGTGTTTCCTCCTGATCGACGGCGGAAAAAATTTCTGTGGTTAAGTGAAAACGAAACGGAGTTGTCTTGATGAATGGACAACTCCGTTTATGATTTTATTCTTCCGTGGGTTCGGGATTTTCTTCGAGGTCTGATACGAGCTTATCAAGCGCGTCGGGAGAAGCGGTTTCGGTTATTTCTGTTTCGGCTGCAGACTCTTCCTCATCCGCCTCGGCGGGGGCTACGCAGACGATGCGGCTGTCGCCGACTCTCATCAGGCGCACGCCCTGCGTATTCCTGCCGTGGACGGAGATGTCGCTTACGGGCGTTCTGATAATGGTGCCGTCGGCGGTAATGAGCAGGATGTCTTCCTCGTTTGAAACCAGCAGCTGAGCGGCCAAGAGACCCGTCTTCTCGGTCAGGTTCATGGCCTTGATGCCCTTGCCGGCGCGATTCTGGAGACGGTATTCTTCAATATCGGTGCGCTTTCCGTAGCCGTTTTCGGTGATGGAAAGCACCTGCTTGTTATCTTCGACCACGGACATATCGACCACTTCATCGCCCTCGTCCAGATCCATGCTTCTTACGCCCATGCTGGCGCGGCCGATGGGACGAAGGTCGGTTTCGTTAAAGCGGATGGCCATGCCCTTTTTGGAGCCTAACAGCAGCTCCTTCGTGCCGTCGGTTAAGCGAACGGCGATTAAGTCGTCGTCTTCCTTAAGAACGATGGCGATCAGGCCGCTCTTTCTGAGGTTGGCAAATTCGGAAAGCTCGGTGCGCTTGATTGTGCCGCCGCGCGTCGCCATAACGAGATAATGTCCGGCCATTTTCTCCTCGGGAACGGGGAGGACGGCGGTGACTTTTTCGCCGGGATCGAGGTTTAACAGGTTTACAATCGCGGTGCCGCGCGCGGTGCGTCCGGCCTCCGGGATTTCATAGCAATACTTCTGATGCACGCGTCCGCGGTTGGTGAAGAACATGATCGCGTCGTGGGTGCTGGTGACGTAGAGCTGCTCGATAAAGTCCTCTTCGCGCGTGGTTGCGGCGGTTACGCCCTTGCCGCCGCGTCTCTGGGCGCGGTAGGTGGTCTTCGCGAGGCGCTTTACATAGCCGAAATGGGAAATGGTGACGACCATGTCCTCTTCCTGAATCAGATCCATCATGTCGATTTCGCCCTCTAAGGCGGAAATCTCGGTTCTGCGCTCGTCTGCATACTTGCGCTTGACTTCGAGGATTTCGTCTTTGATGATGCCCATGACCATTTCCTCGCTGGCGAGCACGCTGTTCAAGTAGCGGATCTGCTCCATGAGCGCGGTGTATTCTTCCTGAAGCTTGTCTCTTTCAAGACCGGTAAGGCGCTGAAGGCGCATGTCCAGAATCGCCTGCGCCTGCTTTTCGGTTAAGCCGAAATTGGTCATTAAGCCTTCTCTTGCGATGGGCGGCGTGGCGCTTGCGCGGATTAGGTTGATAACTTCGTCGATTCTGTCAAGGGCGATTAAGAGACCCTCCAAAATGTGGGCTCTCGCCATGGCCTTGTCGAGCTCATACTTGGTGCGGCGTCTTATAACGTCCACCTGATGGTCGAGATAGTGCTTGATGACGCTCTTTAAGGACAGGATTTTGGGTTCTCCGTTTACCAGCGCCAGCATGATCACGCCGAAGGTGTCCTGCATCTGGGTGTGCTTGTAGAGGTAATTGAGAACGACGTTGGCGTTTACGTCGCGCTTTAATTCAATGGCGATGCGCATGCCGTTACGGTCGGATTCGTCTCTTATGTCGCTGATGCCTTCCAGGCGCTTTTCGTGAACGAGCTCGGCGATCTTGGTAACGAGATTGGCCTTGTTGACCATATACGGAATCTCGGTTACGACGATGCGCTGGCGGTTGTTGGGCATTTCCTCGATTTCGGTCTTGGCGCGCACGATGATTCTGCCGCGGCCGGTGTGATACGCGTCGTAAATGCCTCTCTGACCCAGAATTACGCCGCCGGTCGGGAAGTCGGGGCCCTGAATCTTGGTCATTAAGTCGTCTACCGTGCAGTCGCGGTTTTCGATCATGTGGACGACCGCGTCGATGACCTCGCCGAGGTTGTGCGGCGGGATGTTGGTGGCCATGCCGACGGCGATGCCGGCGGAGCCGTTTACGAGCAGGTTCGGGAATCTTGCCGGCATAACCTCCGGCTGCATGAGGGTTTCGTCGAAGTTCGGATAGAAATCGACGGTTTCCTTGTCAAGGTCTCTGACCATTTCCATGGCGAGCTTGTCAAGGCGGACTTCCGTGTATCGCATGGCTGCCGCGCCGTCGCCGTCAACCGAGCCGAAGTTGCCCTGGCCGTCGATTAAGGTATAGCGGGTGGAGAAGTCCTGCGCAAGGCGCACGGCGGCGTCATATACCGCGCTGTCGCCGTGGGGGTGATATTTACCGAGTACGTCGCCGACGATACGGGCGGACTTTCTGTAGGGCTTGTCGGGCGTTACGCCCAGCTCCATCATGGAGTAGAGGATTCGGCGATGAACGGGCTTTAAGCCGTCGCGCACGTCCGGCAGGGCGCGGCTGACGATAACGGCCATGGCGTAGGAAATAAACGATTTTTTGAGCTCGTCCTCTACGTCCAGGGGCGTTAAATTGCCGATGTTGAATTGATCATTCATAGGGATGATTGCCTCCGAATGTGCTTAAATTATATGTCGAGATCCGCGACGAGCTTGGCGTTCTGCTCGATGAATTCGCGTCTGGGCTCAACCTGATCGCCCATTAAGAGCGTGAACATTTCGTCTGCGGAGATGGCGTCTTTTAAAGTGACTTTATACATATTGCGCGTGGCGGGATCCATGGTGGTGGTCCAAAGCTGCTCGGCGCTCATTTCGCCAAGGCCTTTGTATCTTTGAATGTCGGGCTTTACGTCGCGTCCGAGCTCATCCAGATACGCCTGAAGCTGAGAATCGCTGTATACGTACTTTTCCGTCTTTCCGCGCGTGATCTTGTAAAGCGGGGGCTGGGCGATGTAGACATAGCCTTCCTCGATCAGCTGGGGCATGAAACGGTAGAAGAAGGTGAGCAGAAGAATTCGGATATGGCTTCCGTCGACGTCGGCGTCCGTCATGCACACGATTCTGTGATAGCGAAGCTTCGAAGTGTCGAATTCCTTTCCGAAGCCGCCGCCGAAAGCTGTGATCATGGCCTTGATTTCCTGATTGGCTAAAACCTTGTCCATGCGGGTCTTTTCGACGTTTAAGATCTTTCCGCGAAGGGGCAGAATCGCCTGGAAATGGCGGTCGCGGCCGGTCTTGGCGCTGCCGCCTGCGGAGTCGCCTTCAACTAAGAAGATTTCGCACTTGGCAGGGTCGCGCTCGGAGCAGTCGGCCAGTTTTCCCGGCAGGGCCGCGGATTCGAGCGCGGTCTTTCTGCGGGTTAAATCGCGCGCCTTTCGGGCAGCTTCTCTGGCTCTTGCGGCGCTTATGCACTTTTCAAGCACGCTTCTTGCGATGGACGGGGTTTCTTCAAATACGGTGGACAGGCGCTCAGCCACCATGCCGTCGACCAGGGGACGGATTTCGCTGTTTCCGAGCTTCGATTTGGTTTGTCCTTCAAACTGCGGCTCGACCATTTTGACGGAAACAATCGCGGTCAGACCCTCGCGAACATCGTCGCCGGAGAGGTTGCCGTCTGCGTCCTTTAAAATTTTGTTTTTTCTTCCGTAGTCGTTGATAACGCGGGTTAAAGCGCTTCTGAAGCCGACCAAGTGCGTGCCGCCCTCAGGCGTATGGATGTTGTTTGCGAAGGTAAAAACGCTTTCGTTGTAGCCGTCGTTCCACTGAAGCGCGACTTCGACGGTGCTTCCGTCCTTCATGCCCTCGATGTAGATGGGCTTATCGAAAAGGCAGGTCTTGTTTTTGTTTAAGTATTCTACGAAGGACTGAATTCCGCCTTCGTAGTGATAGGTTTTGGAAAGCACGGGCTCGACGCGCTCGTCGTCCAGGGTGATGCGGATGCCCTTGTTTAAAAAGGCCATTTCGCGGAAACGGGTTTTGAGCGTATCAAACTCGAATTTGCCGGTTTCGAAGATGCCGGGCTCGGGATTTTCGCCGGTCTTTACGTCCGGCCAGAAGCGGATGATGGTGCCGGTGCGGTCGGTCGAGCCTACAACCTTCAGGTCGTAAAGAATCTTTCCGCGCTCATATTCCTGCTGATAGATTTTGCCGTCCTGATGAACGTTGACCATGAGGTGGCTGGAAAGCGCGTTTACAACCGACGCGCCTACGCCGTGCAGACCGCCGGAAACCTTATAGCCCCCGCCGCCGAACTTTCCGCCGGCGTGCAGAATGGTTAAGCATACTTCGACCGCGGGACGGCCGACTTTCGGATGGATGCCCACGGGGAAGCCGCGGCCGTCGTCTTCGACGGATACGGAGCCGTCCTTATGCAGGCGCACGTGGATGTTTTTGCAGTATCCGGCCAGCGCCTCGTCCACGGCGTTATCTACAATTTCGTATACCAGATGGTGAAGGCCGCGTTCATCGGTGGAGCCGATGTACATGCCGGGGCGGCGTCTGACCGCCTCAAGGCCTTCCAGAATCTGGATATTGCTCTCGTCATAATTCGTTTGATTGGACATGAGTTTAACCTCGTTATGCAAATTTTCTTTCTATATTATTATACCACGTTTTTGCGCATTCTGCATTTAGTTGATGTTATTTATTTTGAGGTTTTTCTATTGTGCGAAAATGGAAAGCGTGGTATGATAAATAAAACACCGGATGGGCGAAAACGGAGATCGGTATGAGACTTGACAAACTTGTTTCCATGATCGGATTTACAAGATCCGAAGCCAAAAAACTGATCGTCTCCGGGCGCGTAAAAGCGGAGGGGACGACCTTGCGCGACCCCGGCGCAAATGTGAAGGAAGATATTGATATTGAAATCGGCGGCGAGGTTTTTTCCGTCAAAAAACACATTCATGTGATGATTCATAAGCCGGCGGGCGTTCTTACTGCGACGGAGGACGGAAAAGGGGCGAAGACGGTCGCCGATTTTCTGCCCGAGGTATTTTTAAAGCGCGGCATCGGCCCGGTTGGACGCCTCGATAAGGACGTTACGGGGCTTGTTCTTATGACGACCGACGGGCAGCTGGCGCACAGGCTGATCTCTCCCAGGTGGGAAGTTACCAAGCGGTATCGGGCCAAGGTGGAGGGCAGACTGGACGATGCGTGCGTCTCCGCCTTCCGAAACGGCATTGCGTTTAAGGATTTTACGGCGAAGCCTGCGGAGCTTGAGATTCTGTCTGCCGAGGATCATGAATCCACGTGCCTTGTGTATGTCACTGAAGGGAAATTTCATCAGGTGAAGCGGATGCTTCAGGCGGTTGGGCACCCGGTGATTCATCTGCACAGAGAGAAAATCGCCATGATCGAGCTGGACGAAAATCTTTCAGAGGGTCAGTGGCGGGAGCTTACGCAAAGCGAAATACGCGAACTATACGTTCTTACGGAGATGAATGAAAATGGCTGAGCAGTATTTTACTTCCAAACCCACGTCCGAGCATAGATATTCGAAATTTGAAACCGAGATTCTGGGAAATACCGTTGCGTTTCACACCGACTCCGGCGTGTTCTCCAAAGACGGCCTCGATTTCGGCACCAGAACGCTTTTGGAGGCGCTTCCCGAGCTGTACGGACGAATCCTTGACCTCGGCTGCGGCTGGGGCGCAGTGGGCGTTTCCGTGGGTAAAAAATACCCGGAAACGGAGATCGTCATGTCGGATGTGAACGAACGCGCGATGGAGCTGGCGAAAAAGAACCTCACCGAAAACGGCGTTAACAATGCGACCGTTTTAAAGTCTGACGCGATGGACGATGTAGAGGGGAAGTTTGATTTTATTCTGACCAATCCGCCCATCCGCGCGGGCAAGGCGGTCATCTATAAAATGTTTGATCAGGCGAGTGAAAATCTGAACGCGGGCGGCGCTTTATATGTCGTCATCCGAAAGCAGCAGGGCGCGCCGAGCGCGAAAACGCATCTTATGGAAAAATTTGATCACGTAGAAGTGATTGCGAAGGAAAAAAGCTACTGGATTATCGAGTGTAAAAAGGAGGCGGACGCATGAAAACGGACAGACTTTTGAAAGTGACCCAGAATATGCATGCAATGGGGCTTAAGCAGCTGCTCATTTCCGCGCCCAACAGCATTTTCTATCTGACGGGCAAGTTCATCCACCCGGGCGAGCGAATGGTGGTTTTGTCGGTTAAGGAAAACGGCGACGCGACGCTGTTTGCCAACCGTCTGTTTGCGGTCGGAAGCGTTGAAGGCGCAACTGTTATCGAGTACGACGACACAGACGACTCAATCGGCGTCTTGTCCGAGGGCGTTGTTTCCGGAAACGTCGGCTTTGACAAGGAATGGGCGGTTCGGTTCGCGCTTCCCCTCATGGAAAGAAGAACGGACATCAAGGCATCCATCGGTTCGCCTGCCGTTGACAGAGCCAGAATGCTCAAAACAAAGGAGGAAATCGACCTTATGCGCTTAAGCTCCCGCTTAAACGACAAGGCGATTGACAAGGCGATCAACGCGCTTTCGGACGGCGTAAAGGAATCGGAAATCGCCGCCGTTTACATGAACGAGGCCAAGCGCCTGGGCGCGGGCGGCGAAAGCTTTGATTCGCTGATTTGCTTTGGCGCAAACTGCGCAGAGCCCCACCACGCCACGGACGACACGGTTATCAAAGCGGGCGATTCCGTCATCTTGGATGTGGGCGCGAGCTTAAACGCGTATTGCTCCGACATGACCCGAACCGTATTTTTTCAATCCGCGACCGAAGAGCAGAAAAAAGTCTACGAAATCGTAGAAAGAGCCAACAGAGCAGGCCGCGCGGCGGTCAAGCCCGGCGTGAAGCTTAAGGACGTGGACAGAGCCGCCCGTAAAGTCATTGAAGACGCGGGCTACGGCAAATACTTTATCCACAGAACGGGCCACGGCATCGGCCTTGAGGTGCACGAATTCCCGGACGTCAGCGCGGTCAGCGAGGCCGTCTGCGAGCCCGGCATGGTCTTCTCGGTCGAGCCCGGCATTTATCTGCCCGGCAGGTTCGGCGTGCGCGTGGAAGATCTTGTGGCCGTTACCGAGGACGGCAGCGAAACGCTTAACGAATACACCAAGGAAATGCGGGTGGTCGGATGCTGAACTTCGAATACACCCAGCCTACGAAATTTGTGTTCGGACGCGGCGCGGAAATGCATGCGGGCGAAGAACTCAAAAAAATCGGCGGAACGAAGGCGCTCATTCACTACGGCGGCGGAAGCGCAGTAAAAAGCGGTCTTATCGACCGCGTGAAAGCGTCGCTTGAGGAAGCGGGCGTCGGGTACGCGCTTTTGGGCGGCGCGGTTCCCAATCCCAGAGATACCAAGGTGTACGAGGGAATCGAGCTCGTAAGACGGGAAAAATGCGACTCAATTCTGGCTGTCGGCGGCGGAAGCGCGATTGACAGCGCCAAGGCAATTGCCCACGGCGCGTGCTACGACGGCGATTTTTGGGATCTTTGGAGCGGAAAGGCGAAGATCACGAAGACCTTGCCTATGGGATGCGTTTTAACGCTGTCTGCAACGGGCTCGGAGAGCTCGAACAGCTCTGTTATCATGCAGGAGAAAACGAGGCTGAAAAGGGGCGTAAGGAGCGATTTCAACCGTCCGCGCTTTGCGCTTATGAATCCGGAGCTCACGTTCACCCTTCCCAAATACCAGATTGCCTGCGGCGCGACCGACATTATGGCGCACATCATGGAACGGTATTTTACAAACGAAAAAGAAGTCGGCGTGACCGACTATCTGTGCGAGGCGCTATTAAAGACAATTATCCAGTATGCGCCCATTGCCGTCCGTCAGCCCGATAACTACGACGCGCAGGCGCAGATCATGTGGGCGGGCACGCTCGCGCACAACGACACCTGCGGCGTGGGAAGACTTGGCGACTGGGCCAGCCATCAGATCGAGCATGAATTAAGCGCTCTGTACGACGTGGCGCACGGCGCGGGCCTTGCCGTCGTGTTCCCGGCGTGGATGCGGTATACGCTGGATAACGACGTAAACCGCTTCGCGCGCTTTGCGGTAAATGTATTCGGATGCGATATGAATTTCGAAAATCCCCGTGCGACGGCGCTTGCCGGAATCGAACGGTACGAGGCGTTTCTGAAATCCATCGGAATGCCGCTTACGCTTAAAGAACTGGGCGCAAAGGCGGAAGATATCCCCTATATGGCAAAAAATACCAAACGAGGCCCGGACGGCAAGGTCGGCGCGTTTGTGAAGCTGGATACGGAGGACGTCGAGGCGATTTTAAAAATAGCGGACAGATAAAAAGATGGCGGGGGTCGATGCCCACATCGACCCGCACAAAACAAGGATGCTGCGTTTCTTTGCAGCATCCTTGTTTTTTTAATGTCTTCCGATCGATTCCAGATAAAGCTTAAGCGCCAGCGGCCAGTCGGTCTGGATGATGTTAAACCCTCTTTCTGCCAGCCAGCCCCAGCCTTGATCCGGGCTTATGGATACGGACACGTCGTCCGAATGACCTGCGGCCAAGACGGTTTTGTAATTAAACAAAATCGCGTTTCCCCAAGCGATCAGATCGTTTTTATTGAGAAAATCGGTGTATTCCCTTTGGCAGATGGGCGCGTCATCGGTTTTAAAGAGGGCTTCCACGCCCACATAGCGCATATTGCGCTTTAAAAGCGATTCGGAGAATTCGTCCTTTTCCCACGCGATGACCATGTAGGGAAGGTCATAAGCGACTTCTTCCACGTCTCTGAACGCCTTTTCATCCACATCGGTCTTGATCAGCACCTGATCCTGCATGCCCATTTCGCGGACGATTTTTGAAATATCGCCGGGACAGGTCCAGAATTTGTCGATATTGATGTACGCGCGCCCCTTTATGAGTTCAAACGCTTCCCGAAGGCGCGGAACGCCCCATTCGGTAAAAAGCGTATCCTGATTGACCAAGCGCAGCTTATCAACCTCGGAGGAATGCATTTCGCTGATCAGCCTGTCGCTTTTTAAGAAAATGCGTTCCATTCCCGGGTGGAATACGAAAAGCTCGCCGTCGGCTGAACGGGAAACATCCAATTCGATGATATCCGCGCCCATATTGAGCGCAGAGCGAAAGGCGTACATGGAATTGCAGGGAATGTTTCCGCCGGAAACGCCTCTGTGCGCGGCGATCATGATTTTTTTGCCGTTTGTATTGCCAAATCGCATAATTCGCCCTCCTTTCTATCCGCGGCGCCATGCGGCGCGGGAGAAGAGAATGAGAATCGGGTAAAGCTCCAGTCTTCCCGCCAGCATCAGAATCGACAAGAAGACCTTAGTTGCCGCGGAATAACCCGCAAATGAGCCCATCGGGCCGACGATTTCCAAGCCGGGGCCGACGTTGGAAAGACAGGTCAGGGAAGTGGTGAACGCGGTCGTCAAGGTCACGCCTTCCAGAGAAACGACAAGGCTTCCGAAGATGATTAAGGAAATATGGCAGAAAAACAGAATTGCCACCTGGGAAAGCGTTTCCTCGGGGACGGTCTTTCCGTCGAGCTTTACGACGGATACTTTTCTCGGCTGAAAAGCGCGCCCGATCTCGCGCCGCGCCATTTTAAAAAGCATGACGAGACGCGTCATTTTCAGACCGCCTGCCGTAGAACCCGCGCACGCGCCGAACAGCATGAGCAAAAGGAGCAGCATCTTCGGAAACGACGGCCACAGATTAAAATCGGTCGTCGCATAGCCGGTAGTGGACATGATGGTCGGAACCTGGAACATTGCGTAGCGAAGCGAGGTCAAAAAATCGCCGTAATGGGAAATCAGGCTGAGGGATAAAAGCAGAATGGATACAACCGTGATCGCCGTATAGGTTTTGAGCTCCTGACTTTTGAACGCGCCTTTGAAATCGCGCAGGATGAGCTTAAAGAATACGGCGAAATTTACGCCGAAGAGGAACATGAATACGGCAATGATGATTTCAACAGCCAAATTGTTGTAAGCGCCGACGCTCAGCGCGCGGTTGGAGAAGCCGCCCGTGCCTGCGGTTCCGAAGGCGTGGATGACGGCGTCATACAGGGAAAGACCGGCCAAAAGCAGCGCGACGGTTTCGACGACCGTGAGCGCGAAGTAGATCAGATACAAAACCTTTGCCGTGTCGCCGAGCTTCGGCGTGAGCTTGGAAAAGGTCGGGCCGGGGCTCTCCGCGCGGGCAAGGTGCGCGCCGCGTCCGCCGATGGATGGCAGTATTGCGGTTGTAAACACCAAAACGCCCATGCCTCCGATCCAATGGGTAAATGAGCGCCAGAAAAGAATGCCGTTTGGGAGGGACTCGATATCGACCATGATGGTTGCGCCGGTGGTCGTTAAGCCGCTGGTGATTTCAAAAAAGGCATCGACAAAGCTGCACGAGCCGCTGTAAACCAGCGGAAGCCCGCCGAGTAGAGACATCAAAAGCCAGCCGAGACCGGCTACCGCAAGACCTTCGCGCGCGTACATCTGCTGATCTTTGGATCGGAAGAAAAAGATCAGCGGAAGCGAGACGACTGCGATGGTTACAATGGCCATGAGGAACGCGATCGCGTCGCCCTGTCCGTATGCTATGGACACGCCGAGCGCCGGAAGCATGAGCGCCGCTTCAATCAGGAACAACTTTCCGAGAAAGTTCAGTACAAGCCTTATGTTCATACAATTATCCAAACACTTTCTCAAGATCGGTAATACCGGTTTCCTTGGTGATAATGACGACGTGATCGTCCGCCAGCATGACGTCATCGCCGAACGGCACGCGCGCGTGACCCTTTCTTGCGATAACCGCAACCAGGGAATGATCCTTGATTTTCAAATCCTTGAGCGGGATTCCGATGTAGGGCGCTTTCGGCTTTACGACAAATTCCAGCGCCTCAACCTTGCCGCCGATGAGTTTATACATGCGTTCAACCGCAGTACCGGCCGTGTTCATGCGCGCGCGAACGGTGCGCAGGATGATGTTGCAGGCGATCTGCCGGGGATTGATGATGCTTTCAAGACCCATGCTTCTCAAAAGATCGGGATATTCCAGGCGCGTATTTTTGACAATTACCTTGGCGTTTGTGTTCTGATGGGCGTAAAGGCCGGTTAAAAGGTTTTCTTCGTCGCGGTCGGTCAGCGAAATAAACGCGTCCGCCGTGTCCAGACCTTCGCTCATCAAAAGCTCGTAGTCCGTGCCGTCGCCCTGAATGATGGTGGCTTCTTCCAGTTCTTCCGATAAGAATCTTGCCTTTTCAATCTTGCGCTCGATGATCTTGGTTTCCACGCCTGACGCGCACAGCGACTGGGCAAGGTAATAGGCGATGCGGCTTCCGCCGACGATGATCGCGTCCTTTACGCCGCGCGTGTCCATGCCGATGGATTTGAAGAAATTGGTGATGGTTGCCGTATCGGCGGCGACAAACACGCGGTCGCCCGAATGGATGACAAAGTCGCCCTTGGGGATGATGGGATGCATGTCGCGCTCGACGGTACAGAAAAGAACGCGCGGCAGATGAGGATTTCGCCTGTATAAATCTTTCAGCGGTATGTTTGCAAACGGCTCTCTGCCGCTGACCTTGATTTCGACAAGCTCAACAAGGCCGCGCGCAAAGGTTTCGATGGATGCCGCGAAAGGCAGGCGCAGCATGCGGGATATTTCGCGGGCGGTTGCGCGCTCGGGATTCATGACATAGTTGATAAAAAGCTCCTTTGTGAGGAAGGGGAGGCTTTCCAGATATTCGGGGTCGCGGATGCGCGCGACGGTGTATTCTGCGCCGAGCTTTTTGGCCGTTAAGGAGCACAGCATGTTGGTTTCATCGCTCATGGTGGTTGCAATCACGATGTCCGCATGCCCTACGTCCGCTTCCTGAAGCGTTTGCTGGCTGACGCCGCTGCCCTTTACAGTGAGCGCGTCCAATGTTTCATTGCATTTGTCCAGAACCGCCTCGTCGCGATCGATGATGGTGACGTTGTGTTTTTCCTCGATCAGTTTTTCAGCCAGAAGCATACCGAGCTTTCCGCAGCCTACGATCAAGACTTTCATAGTCGGATTAATCCCTCTTTTTGCGTTTTATATTTTTACATGCCGATTCCGCGTTTTTTGTGTTCGGGAATCAGGGTTTTGCTTGTTCCGTGAGCGGGCAGGCGGCGCGCCGCTTTTCTGCCCTGCGCGAGCTGTTTTTTGTATTTGTGCTTTCTGACGAAGGCGGAATAAATGTTCAGGCCCTCTCCCGCGATGACCGCGCCTGCGGAAACGTATTTGATGGATTCAAAAAGATTCAGCGTTTTTACAATCAGGGAATCGGTCGTTGAATAGCTCATCACCAGAACGCACACGGGAATAATGAAAAAGCCCGGCTTCCAAAAGCGGCTGAAGAAGAAGGCAAACAGACCGAAAAGGGAAATTGAGCCCAAAACGATGATATTCATCCAGTCCTGACGGGCTTCGGGCGTGTTCCAAATGTTTTTGATGGCTTCCCGAATGGGAATATTATAGGTCTTTACCAGATTCATATACGCCTTGGTCATGCCGTCCATCGCGTCGTAGCGGAGAATACATTCCCAGCCTGACCAGATGAACATAACCAGCGCGCCGAGCAAAACAAGCTTGCCGCCCAGAAGCGGACGACGATAGATATATTCCTTGAGCGCCTTTTTGTTTTTCATTCACAAATCCTTTCGTATTTCGGGCATGTCGATGAAGGTAGGAGCGCGATTGAAAAGGGGAACCACTTTTTCGAAAAACAGCGCGTTTTCAAGAAGCACAGACGCGGTGTTTTCAAGGGGATGGAAGATGAGTTTCTCTTCCATAAGGAGCCTTCGGTCGATCAGAAGACGAACCCTGTTCTCCCTATCAAACAGAAAGCCGAACGGGCTGAGCGCGCCGGAATGCGTGTGAAAAAGCGCATGAAGCGCCTCGTCCGAGGCGAATGAAAGCCTGGAAGAGGCGGCCTGCTTTGAAACAAGGCCTGTTTTAAATTCGCTTTCGGGATGCATGACCAAAAGATAATACGCGCTTTCGTTGCGCGGTGTGAGAAGCAGGTTTTTTGGCATGCAGCCGCCGAGCAGCTTTTCGGGAAGCGCGCACTCCGAAATCGTGCTCACACGCTTGTGATACGCGTGCCGGTAGAGAATACGGTTTTCGGCTAAAAACGCGTAAACGGCCTTTTGTGCATCGGTCATAGTCTTCTTAAATCCCTTCCCATCAGGCGCACGCTGTCGCAAACGGAGGTATCGCAGATGCGGGACATAATGCGCTCGCCGTAGCGGTCCTTAAGCTGCACGGGCGTCATGTTGGTAGCGATGACGGTGGGCTTTTTCTTTTGGGTGCGCTCATTGATTAATACAAACAAATATTCCTGCGTGATGTTTTTGAGCATCGGTTCGCATCCAAGGTCGTCAATTAAAAGAATCGGGCATGCGAGGAGCGATTCAAAATCCGTGCCGGGCGCGTCCATATGAAAATGCTTTTCGCGCATGATTTCAAGCAGGCGGTATGCGGAAATCAGAACGGGGGAGAAGCCGCGCGATTCAATGCGCTCGGCAATCGCGCTTAAAAGAAACGTTTTTCCAAGGCCCGCTTCGCCGGTCAAAAGGAGGTTGGGCTTATAAGTGTTGGGAAAACCGTTTGCGTATTCCAGACACAGATCGCGGATGCGTCCGGTCAACTGACGCTGCGTGATTTCGCCGTACACAACTTCGTCGGGGATTTTGCTTTCGTCGTATTTATCAAAATTCTGCGAGCCAAAATCGCTTACGATATGCGCGTCGCGCTGAAGGATGTGGATTCTTTTCGTAAAGCAATCGCACATAACGGGCGGCATGTCGCTTGTGTAGCCGGTATCCTTGCAGACGGGGCAGGCGTAATGAATCTGCAGATGATTTTCGGGAAAGCCGGCGCGAGACAAACGGGCGCGGATTTCGGCGTTGATTTTAAGCCCCTCCTCGCGCATTTTTTCCGATACGGCCTTTGCGCCCTCGGGATTATTCATGGCAAGGCGAAGCGCGCGCATGGGAAGCGCGGCGCGTTCGTTTAAGAGCGTGCGGATTTCGCCGTCCTTAGAAACGGCCTCGTCCTCGCGGCGCTTTAAGGCGTTCAGCTCGGCGTTTCTTAAGCGTTCGTATTCTTCCTGGGCGATTTTGATGGCTTCTTCGCGCGTCATTCGTCTGCCCTCTTTCTGTTCATAACATCTACATAGAATCCGTTTTCAAATTCGTCGTCGGTTACGCTTCTTTGCTGATAAACGGGCGTTTTGGGGCTTTCGGCTGTTTTTGCGCCCTCTAATCTGTGAAGCGCGTATTCCTTCTGCGCGGCGTCCAGGGTTTTGATGCCCTTGGCGCTCCACGAAACGACCAACTTATTTATGTATTTCATCGGCGCTTCGGTTCCCAGGGCGCATTCCGCGGCGTAGAGAACAGCGTCCAGCTCAATCAGCGCCGTCCAGATGCGCACCTGGGAAATGTCGCTTTTGACGACCTTTCGGTCGATGCCGCAGCGTTCGAAGATGGAGAGCGTGATATCGGTGAACTGCTTTTGAATGCGGCGTTCTTCTTCGATCTCAACCAAAGTGGTAACGCCCATCTTCTTCCATTGGTCGAGCTTTCTTTGGATATCTTCGAAGGTGCGGCGGTTGTTCTCGCCGCACAGAATCGCGGCCTGTTCGATGGCCGGGAAATCGAAGCCGGCTTCAATAAACTGCTTATAGGAGGAAAGATGCGCCTGCGTGGGACGGGCGGCGGTGCCCAAATGCGAGAGGAGAACTTTGACCTTCTCGCGCGCATCGTCCGATTTGTCCTCGCCCGATGTTTTCGAGGAAAGAATTTTGTCCAGATAGGCGAAGGAGGGAACCGTGCTTTTGACCGTGTCCGCGCAGGCGGCGATGATTCGGTCAAGCGGCAGATTCCATTCCGTCATCCACTTTTCGCAAAGCGCGATTTCGTCCCTTGTCGCGGGACGGGATTGGCCGAATTGCTTGATGACGGCCTTGGCGTATTCCGCGGCCGCGCCGGATTTTGCAACGTAGTCCTCGGCCTGATCGATGGAATAGATGCCCTCGCTCGCCCATTTGGAGGCTGTTTCGTCCAGATGCTTAAAAAGCGTTCTGGGCGCGGGCAGCTTTTTGTTCCGCTTGGCGACCTCCGTGCGCACCATATAAAGAACCACGTCCTCGGGAAGATTCAGAACATCCAGCCATTCGTTGGCGATGCGGTATTCGTGGCTGTCCAAGAGCATGCCCGGCAGCGCGTTTTGAAGCTCGCGGTTGAAATTTTTGTATTTGTATACCTCGTCCAGCGGTTCAGCGTTTCTTGTCATGCTGCTCAGCGCCAGATATTCGTATGTCGGGGGATTGTCGGTTAAGCGCGAAACGAGCCCCTCCCGTTCCCAATAGCGGTAGGCGCTCAAAATGGTTTCGGGGTCGATGCGCAGAGCGCGGGCCATGCCGTCGATTCCCTCGTCCATCTCGGGATGATGGCACAGCATGAGACCATACAGATACACGCGCACGAAATCGCCCGTCGCGCCCGGCATGTATTCAAGGATAAACATGTTTTCAACGGGCGTGATCCCGAACATTGCGTCCCGACCCGAAAAAGCGCAAAACGACATAGGTTATCTTCTCCTGTGTAAAATTACTCATTCAATCATACCATAAATTGATGAAACTTACAAGTGCATCATATTCTGAACAGCGTCATATCCATCATATCCGGCTGGAATCCGTTTTCTAAAAGCGCGTCTTTTTGAGCCTTATCGTATGATTTCACGGTGATCCTTTTAAGATGCGGATAGACAGCGCCGTTTTTAAACGCGAGAACAAAGGCGGAAACGGCCTTTTTTGCATGGGCCGGATCGAAAATGCGAAGCGATTCGCCGCTTTTTTCAAAGATTGCGACGGGCGTGCCCGCGAAAAACACGACGGCGCTGGACGCAAGGCGCGTAAAGGCGCGGCCTTCCATGTGCGAAAGGATTTTTCCGTAGGGCTGCAGCGGGTCGGCGGCGGACAACACGCGGTATTCCTGCGCGGGGGATTTCAGCCGATACACGACGGATTCATAATCCGATTCGCGGACAAACTGCGCGCCGCTCATGCCCTTCACAAAATAGCCGCGCCGGACGCGGCCTTCATATTCCATGCGGCGAAGGGCCGACAGAAGAGACGGCCATGAATCGCTCGATGCGGTTTCTTTTGAAACGATCATGAAGCGATCAAAAAGGAAGGAAAGGATTTCCTCGTCCGTTTTTTCTCTTTTTCTGCGCACGGCTTCCCAGCGGCCTGAGTCGATTGCCATTACCCGTCTTCGGACGTCTCCTTTGAGATTGCCGGTTTCGCCGGATTTCAAGTATCTTACGGGCGCGAAGCTGTCCGAGCGGACAAGACCGCGCTTTAAAAGCGACATAAGCGCTTCTCCTGCGCCGCCCTTTGATAAAACGCCTGCCATGGAACGCGAAAAGCTTGCGCCGCGCTTTTTAAGATAATCATAAACGGCGTTTTCGTTTTCCGTAAGATCGCTTGGAACCGGGGGAAATTCATCCGCTTCATCCTCCGGCGTGTGGAAGGATACGGTCAGGGTGGACGGATCGACTGCATATTGCGCAATGCCTTTGGAAAGCGCCGCGTCGAGCGTTTGCGGCCTGTATTTGTCTACGCGCGCCGGGAAAAGACTGTTATCGTAGATTTCGGCAGGAAAGGCCTCGCCCGAAAGCTTAAAAAGAGCATCTTCCATCTGTCGATCGGCGGACGCATGCTTCTGAACGCCTGAAAGAAGCGCTGCTGCATAGCTTTCGCCGGGCGCGGTTTCAATCCGGGCGCGCCTGACGCTGAGCGTTTTTCTTTGCGCCAGGTGATATACGTCCTTGTGCGCCCACATGTTTTCAAAGGGGATGAGGTCGCCAGCCTTTTCGAGACGGGCGATTGCGCATCTGGCGGCTTCTTCTGAAATAAAATACCTTTCGAAAACGATATTTGCGTCGATCAAACCCTTGTAGCGAGCGAGACGGCGGATGATTTTGTTAAGCGCGTCGGGGTTTTCGCGCAAAAGCGCGTCCTCATAGTCCTTTTCATGTTCCCGGGCAATCCAAAGGCCGGGCTCGATATAAAGGGCGCGGTTTGAATCGCATAATTCGTCCAGAAGCGCTGTATCAATCGGCGTCTCGCCCGTTGAAAGATGATCGCCCGTCATCATCAGATACGCATGCGCTTGATCCGCGTTTTCAATCGCCTTGCCGGCGGGGCTAAAGCTTTCCTCAAATGCGCCTTTTTCGGGCGGGAGCGAGATTTCGTCCCCGTTTAAGGGCGTTTTGGCGGCGGTTGGAATAACGGTGTCGTACATGAGCTCCGCTTCGGCGGCGCGCCGCAGATTTAAACTCATGGGCGAGGGCGCGTCCGCATAAATTTCGCGCACCTCAATCTCGCCCGAGCGGACGCCTTTCAAGACCTCCTTGAGCGCGCTTATATCCAGATATTCGGTCATGCATTCGCGAATGGTTTCATGAATCAGCGGATGGTTTTTGCTTCGGATGGCGTCTGTCAGCGTTTCGGACGCGCGGAGCCGCTGCACCCAGAGGGGCTGTCTTCTTCCGTTTCTCGCGCCCATCAGCATGGCGCGCTGGGCGTTTTGACGGAAGGCGATGGAAAACATGGGCGTTGAGGGCATCATGGCGGCGAGGGCCTGATCGACGTCTTCAAGGGAGATTCTTGAAAAGAGACTGCCCGGCACTTCAATTCCGCCGATCATGGTGATCAGAATGCCGTCGTCATCGTCGTAGGCGCGCGCGTCGACGCCGGTTAAAATACTTGCCTCGCGGGATAAAAGCATGCCCAGCGCGCGGTTGACGCGTCCGCCGAACACGCAGTGCACCATCATCTGATGGTCGCTTGCTTCGTCTGAAAAATGCTCAAGAATGATTCTTTTATCGGTTGCAAGACCTTGGCAGGCGGAAATCTGTTCTTTTACAACGCGCTTTACGGTTTCGGCGGCGGGCTTGGTCAAGCGCATGCTTTCCATAAGATCGTCAAGCGCCCGTCCCGAATGCCTTGCAGCTTCATCGATGGAAGCGAGGATTTTTCCGAAATACCGGCCCGTTTCATAAAAACGGAGGCTGCCGTCGCCTTTCCAGAACGGGGACGCCGCGCCGGAGGGCGTGGTTTTATCGACGATGACTGCGTCGCGCGTGATGTCCACGATTACCCATGGGAACGCGCCCAGCATAAATTTGTCGCCGAGGCGCGCTTCGAATACATATTCCTCGTCCAGCTCGCCAAGGCGCGTGCCGTCGCGCGTGAACACGGCGTACCAGCCCCTGTCGGGGATTGTGCCGCCGGAGGAGAGCGCAAGAAGAGAAGTGTATTTGTCGCCTTTAAAGGTATCGTGTATGCGGTCGTTAAGAACCCTTGCTCTGACGGGTTTATCGAGCGCGTGCTCGTAATCGCCCGCGAGCAGCGAAAGGGCGCAGCGGACGTCGTCTTCCGAGAGGAAACGGTAAGCCCAGGCATTTTTGAGTATGGCTGCGGCTTCCGAAACGGTGTATTCGCCGGTCGCAGCCATCGAAACCAGATGCTGGCACATCAGATCCAAGGGCTTTGTGAGTTCCAAAATAGGTTCGATTTTTTTATCCATTGCGGCTTTAGCCGTGAGCGCGCAGAAAAGCGTGTCCTGCGCGGTTTTTGAATACATGCGCATGCGGCTCACGCGCCCGGGGCTGTGTCCCGCGCGGCCCAGCCGCTGCATAAGCGAGGATACGGACAGGGGAGACCCAATTTGCACAACCAGATCGATGTCGCCCACGTCGATTCCCAGCTCCATGGAGGAGGTTGCGGCCATCACGCGCAGTTCGCCTTTTTTAAGCATTTTTTCGGCCTCCAGCCGCTGCTCTTTTGATACGCAGCCGTGGTGCGTTCGGGCAAGCGTTTCTCCGGCGCGTTCATTGATTTTGTGCGCGAGGCGTTCGCAGCTTGCGCGGCCGTCGCAAAAGGCCAGCACGCATTTCGAGTCCTTGGTCGCTTCCGTCACGCGGTCAGCCAAATGCGGCCAGATGCTGTTTTCGGGTAAAATGCGCATATCCGGGACGGCTGTGTCCACGATAAGCTGGGTTTTCTTATTGGATTCGGGCGCGACGATTATGCATTCGCCTTCGCCCGAGAGGATTTGTTTGGCCGTTTCAAGCGGCGCAAGGGTAGCAGAAAGCGCGATTCTTTGCGCCCTTTGTCCGCAAAGCGCGTCCAGACGCGCAAGGGACAGCATCATGTGAACGCCGCGCTTGGTAGAGACTGTCGCGTGGAATTCGTCCAGAATCACGTGCTTTACGGTTTTGAGGACTTTTTGCCCGCTTGCGCTTGATAAAAGCAGATACAGGCTTTCCGGCGTTGTGATCAAAATGTGCGGAGGCTTTCGTAAAATCGCCTGACGCTCGGAGGGCGTCGTGTCTCCGTTTCTGATGGCTGTGCGCACAATTGTTTTAAGCCCCAGTCCTTCAATCGGGCGGGACAGGTTTTCTCTTATGTCGTTTCCAAGCGCCTTTAGGGGCGTGATGTAGAGAATTTCCGTTTCGCTTGGCAGCGCGCCTTCTTCCGAGCGGCGAAGAAATCCGTCCAGAAAGTACAAAAACGCCGCCAGCGTTTTGCCGCTTCCGGTGGGGGAGGAAACGAGCACGTCTTTTCCGGAGGCAACGGCTGAGAAGGCGAGCGTCTGCGCCTCGGTGGGCGTGCCCACGGACGATAAAAACCAGTTTCTCGTTTTCTCCGTAAAGATCGAATGCATGCCGGCGGCCTCCTTGATTTTGTATGCTTAGATTATACTTTCCTTGTGTCCGTGTGTCAAATATAAGAAACATGGATGTCAGCCCAATGGCTTTTCCTGCGAGCGGAAGGTGTTTGGCAGAAAATCGTTTGACACTAAAAACCGCCGCAGACAATGTCTGCGGCGGGACAAGTCATCAAAAAAGTGCCTTTTTTGATGAGAGGGGCCGATCCCCTGAAATTCTTCGGAATTTCCGGGCGGGGATCGGAAAGGGGAAGCGTTTTCAGTCGCTGCGCTTTGTGAAAACGCGCGATTTTGCCGTACATGCC
>JAFWZN010000066.1 GCA_017522345.1 Clostridia bacterium
AGCTGGAAGCCGGCGAGAAGCTCGACCTGCCCGCCAAGTACTACGTCTGCCCGCTCTGCGGCGATACCTTTGCCGAAGGCACCGAGCCCGACCGCTGCCCGCTCTGCAACTTCCCGAAGGCTAAGTATATCGAGATCTAAGGTCTCACGCGCCGCAAGGCGCGTTTTCATCCTTCATTTTTCACTCGCCCGCCTAAAGCGGGCGTTTTCATTTTACATACGCTTCTTTTCATGAAAACTCACGCTGCGCGTTCGTGTGAAAGATGAAGAATGAAAACATGTGCTGCGCACATGTGAGATGCTCGACAAATTTGCTCACGCGCCAAATGGCGCGTTTTCACCCTTCATTTTTCACACGCCCGCCTAAAGCGGGCGTTTTCATTTTCTTTTCATCTCATTTTTACATCGACATCAACCTCTCAATCCAATACAATCAAGATTGTGCCAGCGAATCAATTAATGACAGAATCCATGAACTTCGCCATAGCGACAGTTCTTACTCTTGATACGGTAGAAAAACGAGGAGTGCTCAAAAACCAGTTACTCCGTTCCTCCACAAGTATCGGAGCAAACATCCGCGAAGCACAATACGCCAGCAGCCGGGCCGATTTCATCGCCAAATTGCAAATCGCCCTCAAAGAAAGCAATGAAAGCGAATACTGGCTCGAACTGATGGCAAATACTCAGACATTGGAGCCGGATAAAGCCGAAACGCTACTGAAAACCTGTCGACGAATCAGATTCATGTTGATTCGCTCCATCAAAACGGCGAAGGATAATGCTTAACCTTCTTTATCTCACGCGCCGCAAGGCGCGTTTTCATCCTTCATTTTTCACACGCCCGTGAATGCGGGCGTTTTCATTTCATATTCGCTTCTGTTTTCATGAAAACTCACGCTACGCGCTCGTGTGAAAAGTGAAAACATGTGCTGCGCGCATGTGAGGTGAATAGAAACCTCACGCGCCGCAAAGCGCGTTTTCACCTTTCACTAGCCCGGCATCAGCCGGGCTTTTTCACTCATGCCACCAGGCATGTTTTCACTTCTCTTTTCTTTAGGGTGAAAACTCACGCTACGCGTTCGTGTGAAAGGTGAAAAGTGAAAACATGCGCTGTGCGCATGTGAGAAGTATGAAAAACCTCACTGCACCGTTGTGCGATACTCCGCACTCCGCAAAATAGCCTTGGCCTCGCCAAGGAGGAAGAAGGAGCCGCAGATGAGGGTGCCGACAGGCATATCGGCCAGGCATTCATCCAGGGTGGCGGGGGTGGAGATGGGGGCAGAGGATGCGGCCTGCACCTTGGCCGCCATTTCTGCAGGAGCAAGAATGCGGGGGGACTGCACCGGGGGCAGCACCCATTCGCCCACGATGGGGGCGAGAAGCTCCAGCACCTCATCCAGAGCCTTATCCGCCGAGCCGGCATAGATGCAGCGGGCCTTGCGGTCGCCGTAGGTCTCGCGCCAGGTGCGGGTGAGCACCTGCATGGCGTGCGGATTGTGGGCGCCATCCATGATG
>JAFWZN010000067.1 GCA_017522345.1 Clostridia bacterium
GGGAGCGCACTCCCTCTCCATTTTCAATCGATTTTGGCGGCATGTACTTAAAAATCGCGCGTTTTCACAAAGCGCAGCGACTGAAAACGCTTCCCCTTTCCGATCCCCTGAAATTCCGAAGAATTTCAGGGGATCGGCCCCTCTCATCAAAAAAGGCACTTTTTTGATGACTTGACAAACGGGAGGCGATTTGCCTCCCGTTTGTGTTTTATCGCTTTAATAAATCTTTGATTTTAAGCCGACTTCCGTAATGCATGATGCTGGCCTTATAGAGCTTAATGGAAAGTCCGCTCACAAGCGCGATGGCAAGCAGCATGACCAGAAGGGATATCGCGCACTGATCTACGGTAACCGAGCCGTTTAACAGGCGGAAGGGCATGCCGAAGGGCGCGCAGAAGGGAATGTAGCGCGCGACCCATTCGATGACGCCGGAGGAATTGCCCATGATGGAGGTAAAGTATCCGATATAGAAGGAAACCATCGAGATCATGGAAACAGGCATGAGCGCGGGAGAGATATCCTCAATCCGGCTGACGGTCGCGCCGCACACGGCATACAAAAGCGCGTAGAGCGCAAAGCCCAGAAGGAAATACAGGACGATGACTATGAGATTTACCGGCGTAACCCCGGCAAAGCTCAGCTGCATGCCGAAAATCATCGTGCCCTCTGGAACGAGCAGGTTGTACATCAAAACGCCGTAAAGGATGATGCCCGCCATTTGCATAAGGCCCGCCGCGCCCATTGCGGCGCATTTTCCAAGGAGAATGGAGGAGGGCTTTGCCGACACCACCAGCGTTTCCATCACGCGAGAGGTTTTCTCCATGGCGACGGAATTGGCGACGCTGATTCCGTAGAAATACACGGCGAAGAACATGAGCATGGAGGCGATGATGCCGAAGGTATACCCGGTCAGATCCATGCTGCCCAGCGCCTGCTCGTATACGGGCACGGAGGCGCTGACGATTGCGAGAATTTCCTGATTCGCGCCGGACTTCTCAAGCTCGCCCGCCCGCCATGCGCCGTTGAGCTGATTTCGAATGGCGTCTGTGTCGGGCGCGTGCATGAAGTCCTTGATAAAAATGCACGCTTCGGGCACGGATTCGCCTTTCAGAATGCGGATAAACGCATCGGCATCGCCGTTTAAAACGGCTTTTTTGGCGTCTTCACTTTGCGAAGCGTCAATTTTTTTTACGCTGTACCCCGCCGCGGAAAGATATCCCTCGGCGTTTTCAATTGCGCCCGATTCGTCTAAAAGACAGATGTTCGTTTCGCTGGAGAAAGCGAGCGTTTCTTCGTTTGCTTGGCTGGAATCGGGCGAAAACCATTCGATCGCGCGGGGGATCATGCAGGCGGCCAATATGAGAATGAGAAGAATGGCCGTTGAGATGATGAACGCCTTTTTGCGAACGGCGTCTAAAAATGTAAACCGGAAAACGGTAAAAAACTGCTTCATTTCGCTTCACCCGCCTTTTCCACAAAGATTTCGTGCAGCGAAGGCTCGCGGATTTCATATTTTATGGGGAAAATGCCCGCGTCCGTCAGGCTTTTTAAAAAGCTTTGCGCCATTTCGTCGCCCGTGATTTTGTATTCCGTTTCATTTGCGCGTTTGTTAAGCGCGATAAGCCCCGCTCTTTCGGCATAGGCGGAAACGTCCCTGTCTGCCGAGAGCAATAGCCGCGTATGGCCGTAGCCCGCTTTGATTTCGCGAAGACTGCCTTTTAGAACCGCCTCGCCCTTATTAAGCAAAACCAGATTTTCGCAGTATTCTTCAACGACGGACATCTGATGGGAGGACAATATCACGAATTTGCCTTCCTGTACCATTTCCTTTATGACGCTTCTTAAAATATCCGTGTTCACCGGGTCGAGTCCGCTGAACGGCTCGTCCAATATGACAAGATCGGGATGATTAATGACGGCGGCGATCAGCTGAACCTTCTGCTGATTGCCTTTGGAAAGCTTGTCGGCGGTCATGTTTTCATATTGGTCAACGCCGAGCTTTTTCATCCAGCGGGTAGCGCTTATGCGTGCATCCGCTTTCTTCATGCCGCGAAGGCATGCGAAATACTCCAGCTGCTCGCGCACCTTTGTCTTCATATATATACCGCGCTCCTCGGGCATATAGCCAAAGCGCATGCTTTCGCGATTGATCTTTCTTCCGTTCCATGTCGCTTCGCCCGAATCGGCTTCCAGCAAGCCCAGCATCATGCGTATAGTGGTTGTTTTGCCCGCGCCGTTTGTGCCGATCAGACCGAAAACGCCGCTTGCGTCCATCTGAAAACTCAAATGATTTACAGCGGTCAAGCTTCCAAACGTTTTCACAAAATCATTTACAATAAGGCTCAATTCAGATCATCTCCTTTACGGCTTTCAGTATACCGAATCAGCTGGTTTTCTCAAGGGAAATTTGCCGAATAATACATTTCTTTGCTTCAAATGTCGCCTTTCAGAACGCCCATAATAAGCGCGTTTGCATATTCGCCGCCGATGTATAAATCGTCTCTTAAAACGCCCTCGATTTTGAAGCCCGCTTTTAGATAGCATTTGACGGCAGCTTCGTTCTTTTCCGCGCATTTAAGCCACACGCGGTTTAAGTTCATTGTTTGGAAGGCATAGGATAGAATCAGGCGGATGCTTTCAAGCGCGTAGCCCTTCTTTTGCGCGTTTTTCATAAGCACGATGGCCATTTCGGCTTTTCTCGCGATGGGATCGATCATCATTAGATCAATTTGCCCCAGATATTTGCCGGTTTCTTTGTCCGAAATGACAAAGCCCTCGCCGCCTGCGTCTCCGTTTAAGCGGCGCGAGAGCCATTCCTCGGTTTGCTCCCATGTCTGCGGACGGCGGTAAGCGCCGGATAAGTATTTGGTGGTCTCGGAATCGTTCACCCATGCGCGAAGCGCGCTTAAATCCTCCGAGCGGTATTCTCTTAGAATGATTCGTTCGCCAATCAGTCGTCCCATAAAATATCCTCCGGCTGCGTTTTTTATGATATGACGGAAAAAATCAATATCTTCTCCCTCTCGTCCGCGTTGTGAAAAAGATCCCGGCAGTCGATTTCACCTTCGTAGCGAAGGTTTTTATCGCTTATAAGCTCGGTCAGATAGGAATCGAGCGCGTAATAAAAAAACAGACGCATTTTTCTCGGGTTTTCGTAATAGGAATCATAGATCCTGCTTAAGACCGCTTTGAGAATTTTGATTGAGAAGGGGTTGAAAAAATAAAAGCAGGTTGCGTTTTGAACGACGTAATTCTCGGCGCTTTCGCAAATGAATTCGATTCGTTCGCGCCGCCCCGCGTATTTTTGAAGATTTTCCTTAGCCGCCTGATAGAGAGAAGGATTGTATTCAACGCCCAATGCGCTCAATCCGGCTGTGTGGCTCATGAAAAAGCCGACGCGCCCCTTGCCGCAGCCGTAATCAATAAACAGATCGTTTTCGTGAATCAGTCCGCTTCCGCAAAGCCGCTCAAGCACGCAATAGGGCGTTGGCTCATAGCGCGAGTGATGGCTGTCGTCCTTTTCGTGCTTCGCCGGAAGGGTTTCGATGTTCAGCTTCTTTTCCCATTTATCTTCGCTCAGAATCGTATTCATGGATGATAAATTCCTTTGTATTGGTTTTTATATTATACAGCGTGCGCTTCCCGGACGCAACACGAAAGATTAGAAAGCAGCGCAATTTTGATTTGCGTATACGCGAAATAAATGCATTTTTATTAAATGAGGTGGATTCTGATAAAAATTCTTGTTGATTTGTCAGTATTTATTTGTTATAATAAAAGCGATGACCACTATGGATTTATCCAAAATCGCTGGGAGGCTTGAGGCCATATGTCGGAATACCTGCTTGAGATGAGGAATATCACCAAGATTTTTCCCGGCGTGCGCGCGCTGGACAATGTGAGTTTCACGCTGAAAAAGGGCGAGATTCATGCACTGATGGGTGAAAACGGCGCGGGCAAAAGCACGTTTATCAAGGTGCTGACGGGCGTGCATCGCCCTGACGGCGGCGAGATTATTTTAGATGGCAAAAAGATCGAAATGCACGATCCTCTGGTCGCCGCGAAGCACGGTATTGCCGCCATTTATCAGCATCTGGCGCTGTATCCCGACCTGACGGTAGCGGAAAATATCTTTATGGGTCATGAAAAGATGACCAAAATGAAATCTATCAAGTGGCGCGAGACCAATAACGCCGCGCGGGAATTGCTGGATTCTCTGGGATCGAACATCAGCCCCACCGACCGAATGGGCTCCCTGTCCGTAGCTCAGCAGCAGCTGGTTGAAATCGCGAAGGCGCTTTCTCAGAACATGCAGATTCTGATCATGGACGAGCCCACCGCCGCGCTTTCCAGGCGCGAGTCAGAGGAGCTTTACGCCATCGCGTCGAAGCTTCGCGACAGAGGCATCTCCATTATCCTGATTTCCCATAGATTTGAAGATATGTACAATCTTGCCGACCGAGTAACCGTGTTCCGCGACGCGCAGTATATCGGCACATGGGATGTAAACGGCATTGATAACGCAACCCTTGTTAAGCACATGGTTGGGCGCTCAATCGACCAGTTTTTCCCCAAGGGAAATGCGAAAATCGGCGAAACGCTGCTTGAGGTTAAAAACCTTTCCCGAACCGGTTATTTCGCAGACGTTTCCTTCAAGCTTCACGAGGGAGAGATTTTGTGCCTGACCGGCCTTGTCGGCGCCGGCCGAACCGAGGTTGTCGAAACGATTTCGGGTATTACAAAGCCCACCGGCGGCGAAATCCTATTTAAAGGAAAGCCCGTGCGCATTCAAAGCCCGAATCAGGCTATGAAAATGGGCATCGGTCTTTTGCCGGAGGACAGACAGAAGCAAGGTCTGTTCCTTCCGTGGTCCATCATGGACAACATTACGCTTCCCGCCATTGATCGCTTTGCCAGCGGCATTTTCAGAAGCGGCAAGCGCGAACGCGCGGAGGGCGAGAAATACAAAGATGCGCTTCGCATCCGCGCCACCAGCGTAGACGATACGGCCTCGTCGCTTTCCGGCGGAAATCAGCAGAAGGTCGTCGTGAGCAAGCTTCTTTCCGGCTCGAACCGCATTCTCATTCTGGACGAGCCGACCAAGGGCGTTGACGTTGGTTCGAAAGCGCAGATTTACGAAATTATGCGCAACTTAACCGAGCAGGGCTTTGGAATTTTAATGATTTCAAGCGAGCTGCCCGAGGTCATCAACATGTCAGACAACATTGTGGTCATGCGGGAAGGCCGCGTTTCCACAATTATTCCGGCGTCTGAGGCCACGCAGGAAAGCGTGCTGTCGGCCGGCATGCCGCTTGAAAAACAGGCGTAAGGGAGGGGAAGAAAATGAACGGCAGCAAAAAAAGAAAAACCTCTTTCCTTGAAATGTTCATCAAAAACAGAGAGCTTGGCTTAATCGCCATCCTCATTATCTTAATCGGCGTCGTAACCCTTCGTACCCCCGCGTTCCTGACCGGCGAAAAAATGCTGTTCATCGTTGAAGATACCGCGACGATGGCGATTCTGGCGTTTGGCATGATGTGCGTTATGCTGGTAGGCTCGATTGACATTTCTATCTCCGGCATCATGGCGTTTTCCGCAATGGCAGCCGGAATCATCATGAAGAACAATATATCCGTCACGGAAGTCACGCAGATTGTAGACGGCGTCGAAAAGATCGTAAAAGTCCGGGAAAGCGTCCCGCTGATTTACCTTCTTTTGATCGCCATGGCGGTGGGCGCGGGCTGCGGCCTTGTAAACGGATTGATCATCGCCTACGGAAACGTGCTTCCCATCGTCACAACCCTCGGCATGCAGTATATCATCTACGGCCTTGCGCACATCATTTCCGATGGACAGGCCGTGTATAAAAAGGACATGTCGGCTGCATTCACCGAGTTTACGCGCGATTTCAGCTTCCTTGGCATCAACTCAAAAACATGGATTATGCTGCTTGTATTTGCGGTCATGTTCATCTTCATCACCTTCTTCCGCTCCGGCCGTCATCTTTACGCGGTTGGCTCGAACCCCGAGGCGGCGGAAATGCGCGGCATCAACGTGCGCCGTTCAAAGCTTCTGGCGCATGTCATCATGGGCGCGCTGGCGGGTCTTGCGGGCATGATGTTTGCAAGCCACGACAACAAGATTACGCAGGACCTCAAAACCGGCTATGAAATGTACGTCATCGCGGCCTGCGTTATCGGTGGCGTTTCCGTAACCGGCGGCGCGGGCAAAATCACGGGCGTGCTTCTGGGCGCGCTCACCATCGGCGTCATCAATAACGGCCTTCCGATGCTGAGATTGACCGGCAACGCGGAATTCTGGAAAAAGCTCATTCAAGGCTTGCTCATTCTGGCCGCAGTCGTCTCCAATGCCGCTATCCAGCGAACGATTCAAAAGCGGAATCTGAAAGGGAGGAATCTTTAAATGAAGACGATCAAAAAGATTTTCCTTCGCTGGGAATGGCTGCTGATCCTTTTGACGGTCGGCGTGTTCTTCTTCTTTAATGATTTGAACCCCAAGGCCTACACGCTCCCCAAGCTCATGGGCCAGACCCGCGTTTACATGGTAGACGTCGGCTTTATGGCGCTGGGCGCGCTGCTCATCCTTCTGCTGGGCGACATCGACATTTCCGTCGCTTCCACGGCGGGACTTGCAGCGACCATCATGGGCATCACCTATCGCGCAGGCGCGCCGTTCTGGCTTGCGCTGATTGCGGCGGTTGCCGTGGGCGCGGTCTGCGGCCTGATCAACGGCTTGCTCGTTACCGGGTTTAAAGAATTGTTCCCGATGATCATCACGCTTTCCACGCAGACGATCTACCGAGGGATCAACTACATCATCTTAAAGGACAAATCCGTAGGTTCCTTCCCCGAGTGGTTCGGAAATCTTGGCTATGATACCGTCAGAGACGCGTGGTTTGCCGAGGAAATGCCGGGCTGGGTCGCGGGCAGCCCCGAATGGATTCAGTGGATTTACAACTTTGTCGGCGATTTCCCGGTCATGCTTCTTTGCCTTCTGGCGGTGTTTCCCTTCTTCTTTGTCTGGATTCACAAAACGCCCGGCGGAAAACGCATTTTTGCCACCGGCGAAAACATCGTCACTGCGCGCTATTCCGGCATCCGTACGGACCGCATGAAGATTACCCTCTTCACCTTAAACGGTATTCTGGCGGCGGTCGGCGGCATCTTCCTCGCAGCCCGCACCGGCGCGGTCAAGTATACCCACGCAAACGGCTATGAAATGCAGGCCATTGCGGTTGCGGTTCTGGGCGGCGCATCGACGGCCGGCGGCAAGGGCTCGGTTGTCGGAATTCTCCTGTCGCTGATTCTGATGACGTGTCTTAAAAACGGTTTAAACATCGTCTACAACGACTCCTTCATCATGAATCTTTCGGTCGGCGCACTGCTCATCTTGGTTGTTCTGCTTCCGAACATCGGGCAGTATATTTCCGATTACTGGCGCGTTCTCAAGCGCAGAAAGGAAGCCGCTCAAAAGGCTTCCCCCAAATAAGTATCTTAGCGCGTTAAAACGCGCAGGAAAATATTAAGGAGGTACCCATTTATGCGTAAGGTTCTTTCTCTGGTTCTCGCTCTTATGCTGGCCCTCGGTTGCTTCGCCGCCATGGCGGAGGCTGATCAGATCGTGATCGGTGTCGTTTACAAGCAGACCGGCAACCCCTTCTTCGAGGCAGCGGTCCGCGGCTTTGAAGAAGCTGCCGCCGAACTCGGCTTCGCAATCATCCACAACGGTCCCGCCGACTCCTCCAACGAAGGCCAGATCCAGATCATCGAAGGCTTCATCGATTCTGAAGTTGACGCCATCGCCGTTTCCGCCAACGACGCGGCCGGCCTGGTAAACGTTCTCAAGAAGGCCATGGAAAAGGGCATCAAGGTTGTATCCTGGGACTCTGCCGTTCTTCCCGAAGGCCGTAACCTCAACATCGATCCGTCCGTAGCCGCCAACATCGGCCGCGTACAGGTTGAAGAAATTGCCAAGCAGATCGGCTACGAAGGCAAGATCGCCATCCTTTCCGCCGGCGCCACCATGGACAACCAGAACACCTGGATTGCCTACATGAAGGAAGAACTCGCCAAGGAAGAGTATGCTAAGATCGAGCTCGTAACCACCGTTTACGGCGACGACCTCACCGACAAGTCCTATCAGGAAATGCAGGCTCTGATCGACACCTATCCCGACCTCAAGGGCGTTATCTCTCCCACCACCGTTGGTATCGCCGCTGCCGCTTCCTGCATCCAGGACAACGACCTGACCGGCGTTATCAAGCTCACCGGCCTTGGCCTCCCCTCTGAGATGGCTGAGTACATCACCGCCGGCGTATGCGAAGGCATGTACCTGTGGAATCCCATCGACCTCGGCTACTGCGCAGCTTATGCTTCCGTAGGCATGGTTAAGGGCGAAATCGCCGGCACCATCGGCGAAACCTTCGAAGCTGGCCGTCTCGGCGTCATCGAAATCTATGACGACGGCGCAGGCAATCCCTTCACCATCGTTGGCGATCCCTACAACTTCACCGCTGAGAACATCGAAGACTGGAAGAACGTATATTAATTTGTAGGTTCGTTCACAATTGATGTAAGAGCATAAAGGAAGCCGCTCCGTATTGGGGCGGCTTCAAGTCATCAAAAAAGTACCTTTTTTGATGAGAGGGGCCGATTTTCTGAAATCCTGCGGGATTTCCGGGCGAAAATCGGAAAGGGGAAGCGTTTTCAGTCGCTACGCTTTGTGAAAACGCGCGATTTTGCCGTACATGCCGCCAAAATCGATTGAAAATGGAGAGGGAGTCGCTCCCTCTCCAAAC
>JAFWZN010000068.1 GCA_017522345.1 Clostridia bacterium
CGCACTCCCTCTCCATTTTCAATCGATTTTGGCGGCATGTACTTAAAAATCGCGCGTTTTCACAAAGCGCAGCGACTGAAAACGCTTCCCCTTTCCGATTTTCGCCCGGAAATCCCGCAGGATTTCAGGAAATCGGCCCCTTCATCAAAAAAGGCACTTTTTTGATGACTTGAACGGATCCGTCTTTCAAAAAGGCGAATCCGTTTTTTCTTTTCCCATCGAATTACCTCCATGCGCCGCCTGCACTTGAAGAAAACCAAAATCAATGATATACTGTATAGGTCAATCGGTCTAATATTTTTAAGCGATTGACCATATATATCATGAGAATCTCTATTTCTACATCCGGGAGGGATGCTCTATGGCCATCCGGGAAAGCATTTTGAGGATGCGGCGCGATATTAAAGCCTCCTATACGTCCGAAGACACCGAATCGTTTTGGGATCGGGCGTTTACAAAGCCTCTTGGGTATCTGTGGGCGAGACTTTTTATCCATCTCGGCTGGACGCCCAACATGGTCACAATCCTTTCCATGGCAATCGGCTTTTCGGGCGGTCTTTTGTTTTATCCGAAAAGCGTCACAATCAATTTAATCGGCATGCTTCTGATCATCCTTGCGAACATCCTGGACTCCGCAGATGGTCAGATGGCCCGCTTAACCGGCGTTACTTCCACCATCGGCCGCATTCTCGACGCGCTTTCAACCAGCATAGTGTACGCCGCCATATACATCGGCCTTTGTCTTCGCCTGATGAACAGCCCGATTCCCTTCGCGGGCGGGCGCGTATGGGGCGGCTGGATCTGGGCAATCGCGGTGGTTTGCGCATTTTTCGGACGCAAAAGACAATGCATGATGGCGGCTTACTACAGGAATATCCATTTGTATTTCCTGAAAAGCAGGCACGCGATGAGTCTCGATTCCTCGCGCGAGATCGCTCGTCTTCGCGCCTCGCTTCCGAAAAAGGGCATGCGTTTTCAAAGGGCCTACCTGTTTACCTATGGCATTTACACCTATATTCAGGAACTGACCACGCCAAATTTCCAGCGTCTGATAGCGGGCGTGAATCAGGCGGATGAAAAGTCATCCCAAAGCGCGCGCAGCGAATATCTTGAAAAAAGCAGAAAGTATATTCGTCTGACCAATATCCTTTCCTTTAGCGTCCGCTCATGTATTCTGTTTGTCTTAATCTTAATCGGCGCGCCGATTCTCATTTTCCCGATTGAGCTTTTCCTGTTCGGATTTCTCGCGGGGCATATGATCCGCAATTACGAAAGAATTTCCGGCGAGGTTCTGGAAAATCATCGTCTGAGCGGCTATGAAACGCCGCCTGTAAAGCGCAAGCGCTACCCTGTCATTTTCTTCTCCATCGGCGTAGTCGGCATAATAGCGCTGCTTGCCAAGACGGATTTAAACAGTATCGACTGGTCAAACATTCTTTCCACAACCCACATATGGCTGCCCGCGCTGATTGCGCTGTGGGCGCTGATTTACCTTCTGCACTGCTTCTCCTACATCGCCATTATGGGAAAAGACGCAGGAAAACTCCCCTTTTTACATCTGTTTAAGGTCGTTATCGCCGGTTTTGCCATTAATCACGTAACGCCTGTAGGCATGATGGGCGGCGAACCCTATCGCATCATGGAGTTAAAGCCCTATATCGGTACGGAAAAGGCGACCGCGTCAACCCTCACCTTTACCATCATGCATACCTTTTCGCACATTTTGTACTGGCTGACGGGCGCGGTCAGCTTCCTTTGCGTATACTTTTTCTCCGTGGGCGTGTTTCCGGCCATCGTGGCCGTCGTGCTTGCGCTTTTAGGCGGCCTTTTGTGCTTGATGTTTGTAAGAAGAGGGAAAAAGGGCTTTACACTTTCGGCGCTCACCGCTTTGTCGCGTATTCCGCTTCTGGGAAAAACCTTTTCCCGACTGATCGCCGAAAAGCGTGAAACGCTTGAAAGCATCGACCGCGAAATGAGCCTGTTTCGCACGCGCAAGCGAGACTTTGTCATAACAGCTGCGATTGAATACCTGACGCGCATGCTGGAGCCCGCCGAGTTCTTGATTATCTTCCGCCTTATGGGCGTGGATATTTCCTATTTCGCCTGCGTGATCGCCCTCGCCTCGGCGTCCTTGCTCGGAAATCTCATGTTCTTTGTTCCCATGCAGGTGGGTTCCCGCGAAGCCGGATTTGCGCTTGCGCTTTCATGGAGCGGAATCGCCTCTCCCTTCGGCGTGACCGCCTCCCTCCTTGTTCGTTTGAGGGAAATCTTCTATGTCGCCGCAGGCGTTCTTGCGATGCTCATCAAGGGCTCGTCCGGGCGCGACGAAAACAGCGACGATACCACGCCGAAGCCCGAATCGGATATATCTTAGAACATCGCCCCCATCGACCATGAGAGCGCTCAAACAGCGCCAAAGGAGCAAGCATGAAGCGTGAAGCAACCGTCGTCCTTCACAAAGGAAAACTCTGCGCAATGATCGAACGCCCGGAAGCCTGCGGCGATTGCCGCGCATGCGATTTCGGCAGAAAAGAAAAGATGCATTATCCGCTTTCCGAAGGAAACTATAAGGAGGGCGATAAGGTATTGATCGAAATCAGCGACCGTGCGCTCGGACGCGCCACGCTGATCGCCTATGGACTTCCTCTTTTGAGCATGCTTTTGGGTCTTACCCTTGGCGCAGTTCTTTTTAAAGCCGAATGGGCGCAGGCGTTAAGCGCGCTTTCGGCGCTTCTTGCCGGCTGGCTCATTATCCGCGCAACCGAAAAAAAGCGCGGCAGGAATCAGATTTACACCTGCCGCGCCCAGAAAATGAATCCCAAATAGGAGGAGAAATTTATGCTTCAGTTTACCCAGGAATCCATGAAGGAGGAAAATCTGTCCGGCCTCGTGCTCGTCGACTTCTGGGCGCCGTGGTGCGGCCCGTGCCGCATGGCTGCCCCGATTTTGGAAGCCTTAAGCGAAGAATACGAAGGAAAAGTCACCTTCGGCAAATTGAACATCGACGATTATCCCGAAATCGCCGTATCCTTGGGCGTTATGAGCATTCCCACCCTCATCCTCTTTAAGGACGGAAAAGAAATCGACCGAATCATCGGCATGATGGGAAAACCCGCGTTCAAAGCAATGGTGGATAGGCATCTGGTCTGACGACAGGGTGTTTTGAACGATATATTTTCCGCGCAATATCACGCTATAAAAAAATCCCGGAAATTCTCCGGGATTTTTTTATAGAAAGCTCAATTGCTCAGCATTCGCCATGCGCCAGTTCTGCGCATACTTTGCAAAATCCATTTTTTCAAAATCGGGTACCGGCGTAACGCCGCGGGAAATTACAATGCGGTTTCCAAGCGGCGTCGGCGTATCAAAGGCATACATCCAGTCGCAGAGCTTTCTTCGGACGGCGTCGCTTTCGCCGCGCTTTGAATCGGTCGTGGCAATAAAGGAAGCCAGCGCCATCGAATAGACAATGCGGTTTCGGTTGACCGCGTGCACACTCGTATAGGGCGCGTCCGGATGGACAAGCGAAACAAGCAGCGCCTGACCGCGCAGCTGGGCTTCGATATACATGTCCTCCTCCTTCTTCCGGGCAAGATCGCCCGCCAGAACGCTTATGACGTTTACGCCGCATTCAAACGCTTCCTTTTCCGCAACGCGGCACGCGCCGGGCTCGGAGGATGTAATCAGACCAAAGCCCTCGTCCTTCAGACTTCTGACCAGCATTCTGACGCCTTTTTCGCAAGCGGGCGTCATTTTAACGCCGGAAATGCCCAAAAGCGCTACCATCGGCTGATTCAGAAGCTCGACATTGCCCGACACATACATGGCTGTCGGTGCGTCCGACAAAAGGCGCTCGGCGAGCCTTGACGGATACTCCTCATCCATTGCCGTCAGAATTTCAATGTTCTGATCGTAAAAACGCTCCATTGCGTACGAAAGAGGCATAGTGCGGGACAGCAGCATACAGATGCGGTACGCCTCCTGCTCGGGCATATTCAGTTTCGTCATCACGGCGGAAATATCCATGCCGATGAGGCTGCCGATCGCGCCCAAACCCGCCTCCTCCACGCGCTTTGTGAGCTGTATAAATTCAGCGCCGGTCAGCGGACGGACAAGTTCCTCCTTGTCCGCCGTCAAAGGGAGGGTTAATAGCATTGCGGTAAAGGCATTGTCATTGTGCTGCATGCGTCACCTCGAAGAAAATTTCATTTGGAAAGAATATACTCAAAAAAGCCGTCTGGCGAACATTCGGGCAAATCCAGAAACTCGGTCGCCTCGAAAATATCCTCCAGATAATGCGCATCAGACGAATGCAGATGCTTTAATTTCGGCATGCCCTTGTGCGGAAGCGGAAAGCCAACCTTGACCTCGAGGGCGGAAAACGCCGTCGTCGGCGGGATGAATCCGAGCACGTTTAATATGCCGGTCGAGCCGCGATTGATGTGCGCAGGCACGGAAAGCGCGCCGCGCCTATGAAGCTCTTCCGCGAGATCGTCAATCGAAAGATCGAGCGCGTTAATCAGAAGCTTGTCGATTTCTCCCGTGATTTCGTCGTCCTCGTTCATAATCGCCTGCTGTCCGAAAACGGACGGCTTATTTTTAATCGGCGGAAGGTAATTGTAAATATAGTCGGAAAAATCGAGCGCCTCCTGAACGGTTCTGAAATACGCGAGCATGTGAACTTCCTCGCGCGTATTCAGCTCGATCGCCGGAAGCAGCATTAGGCCGATTTCGTCCGCCACGCGCTTGATCGCAGGAAGCTGCCGGGCAGTATTATGATCCGCGCAGGCGATCATGTCAAGCCCTTTTATTTTCGCCATGTTCGCCATGTTGTTGGGCGTCATATCCATATCTCCGCACGGAGACAGGCATGAGTGCATGTGAAGGTCAACGGCGCACTTCATGTTTTACATAGCTCCAATGCCTTGGTCATGCATGCGTCCGCTGATTTCATAGGCGGTCAGGGGCGAAGCCAGAATGCAGATACCCTCTTCGTCCGCCTTTTCAACCACGTCGTTTTCGACCTTGATGCCCTCGGGAATGATGACGCAGGCCATATCATGAAGCGTTGCGACAGCAATCACGTTCATGTGGGTCTGAACGGTAATCCACGCCATTCCCTCGCGTCCGTGCGCCATGACCCAGCTTAAAAGGTCGCAGGTATAGCCGCTGGAAACCTCTCTGCTCGTATCGGCTTCCTTGGTGAGAATGGATGCTTCGATTTTTTCGGAAAGCGATAAAATATTCATAATAAATTTCTCCCCTTATGTGTTCTTTTCGCGCGTAAGCTCGCTGATTTCAACCATCTGACGGGCCATCAGCGTAATCTGCTCTTTCAAAAGGAACAGGCAGTCCATTTCCTTTGCATAGCCGCCTACGATATCCTCGGCCAGCGCCTGACAGGTGGGCGAGCCGCAGGAGCCGCAGTCAAGACCCGGAAGCTTCTTTCGGATTTCCTCGATTTTGTCCATCTTTTTCAAGGCTTCGGTGAAATCGGCGTCCAGTTTCAGCGTTTCCATGGGCTCAATGGGCTTGTCAAGGCGCATCTCGTCGCCCAAAGCCTCGAGCTCGTCCAACGAAACCGCCTTGTCAATGGACACCTTTGGAAGCTCGCTTACGAGCTTTCGGATGCGGTTTCTTGCGATAAACACGTTTTCAAACGCGATGGGGCCGCCGACGCAGCCGCCGTCGCAGGCCAGACCTTCGAAGTATTTAAGATCGGGCAGGCGGTCGTTTTCGATGGCTTCCAGTACGCGGTTCACATTGTCAATGCCGTCCACCGCCAGCGCGTCCTCCTCGCCGATGGCAAGGCTTTCGCCTCCGGATCGCGCCCAGCCGATGCCAAGCGCCGTTCCTCTGTTCTGGCTGTTGAAAACGTAATCCGCATCGTCGCCCTGATCTCGGCGAATCTGGTTGGACAAAAGGCCGTAAATTTCCATCATGGAAATCACGCCGTCCACCGCGCTTTTTTCATGTCCGATGGGCAGCCTTACCGCCGTGGCCTTTGCGGGACAGGGCGTAATAAAGAAGCAGCCAACCTCCTCGGGGCGAACGGAGTGCTTTTTGCAGAACTCGCGGCGCGCCATCGAAGCCGCGATTTCCATGGGCGAACGGATATCTACGATGTTGTCAATCAGCTCCGGAAAGCGAATCTGAATGAGTCTTACCACAGCAGGGCAAGCGGAGGAAATCAAAGGCTGCGGACAATCCGGCTCCGTCAATTTCTCCATCACGGCGCGCGAAACAATGTCCGCGCCGCGGGCAACGTCGAACACCTCGTTAAAGCCCATGCGCATAAGCCCTCTGGGAACCGCCGAAATATCTTTAAGATTCTTAAACTGGCCGTACAGCGTCGGCGCGGGCAGCGCAATTTTATACTTGAAACGATTGATGGAGGACAAAGGATCGGTAACGGCAACCTTGGCATGGTGCTCGCATACCCGAATACAGGCGCCGCAGTCGATGCAAAGCTCGTCTACAATCCGCGCGCGCCCCGCTCTTATGCGGATGGCCTCCGTCGGACAGCGCTTCAGGCAGTTGGTGCAGCCGACGCACTTTCCCTTATCCAGCTTTACGGAGTGAAGCTCTTTTGCCATTTAAACCGCTCCTTCCGTCTTTTGCGCATCCGTCAGGCGGAAAACCATTTCGATGCGCGTGCCAACTCCTACCTTTGATTCAATACTAAAGCCGTCGGCATTTCTCGCCATATTGGCAAGACCCATACCGGCGCCAAAGCCCATCATGCGAACGTCCTCGGAGGCCGTTGAATAGCCTTCGCTCATCGCAAGATCGATATCGGGAATGCCGGGGCCAACGTCTTCGCTCGTCAGCGTGACGTCCTGCGCGCCCACGGTCAAAATGAGCTTGCCGCCCATGGAATGAATAACAAGATTGATCTCCGCTTCATAGCAGGCGATCGACAGTCTGCGCACAACGCTGCTGTTTACGCCAAGCTTCTTTAAAAGACGCTTAATCGTAGCGGAGGCCTCGCCGGCTGTGGTGAAATCCATCGCCACAACGTCGAATTCTTCTCGCAGTACGTGCATTGATCTCAGCCTTTCACATTGTTGTTAAGTCCGTTCATAAACAGAATTCCGCTGGCATTGTACAGCGTATGATCCGTTGAAAGAACGGAGATGCCGCATTCGCGCGCAAGCTCCAGCGCTTCCTCTGCAGGCTGCTTGCCTCTTACAAAAACCACCATTCGGATGTCAAGCATATCCGCCGTGCGCATGACCTGGGGATTGACAAGACCGGTCAGAAGCACCATGTGCTCCTTGGGAAATGCCAGAACATCGCTCATCATATCGCTTGAACAAGCCGACTGAACCTCAAGCTCCGGATTCTCTTCACCCGTGAGCCCTCTGGCATTTAAGATCGCCTGAATCTCCTTGAGTTTCATGTGTAAAACCGCCTTTCCGGTGGTAAAATTTCAAACATCTTTATTATAACGTATAATACTTAAAATTTCAATCGTCAGTTTCGTACAATTCGCCGGGTACGTTTCATTTAATCGCAAAATATCGTGTTGTATTTCTCCTGCTTTTATGATACTATTACCTCAGTCCGGCGCAACGGCCGCAATATTTCACATCAAAGGATCTGATCATATGATTCAATCAGAAGCCGCCGCCCGCTGCTGGGCGGAAATCAATATCGGCGCGCTTATCGAAAACTACAAAACCGCCGTCTCCTTTTTAGACGGAAAATCCACGCTGATCCCGGTTCTCAAGGCCAACGCCTATGGCTGCGGCGCGGCGTATATCGCAAAAACGCTTCATAAGGAAGGCGCGCGCCTTTTCGCCGTCGCAAGTCTTGAGGAGGCGCTTGAAATCAAAAAGGCGCTTCCCGAAGCCGATCTTCTCGTCATGGGTCTTGTGTCCGCGCCGCTTCTTCCCCGCGCCATCGAAAAGGGCGTTATTCTGACTGCCTTTTCCGAAAAATGCGCCCGCGAAATTTCGGACGCAGCGGTGAAATTAAGCAGAACCGCCCGCGTACACCTTAAAATGGATACGGGGCTTCATCGGCTGGGCTTTGGAAAGGATGACATTGACGCTCTTGTTCAAAGCGCGCTTTATAAGAACCTTGCAATTGAGGGCCTCTTTACGCATCTCGCCCTTCGCAGCAAGGAGGAAGACGACATTCAGTTTTCGATCCTTCTGAAAGGCTATGACGCGCTTAAAAATGCCGGCGTGAGGGTAAAGATGCTGCACGCCTGCGACTCCATCGGAATGGTACGCTATCCCGACAGGCACTACGACGCGTGCCGCGTCGGCGCGTGGCTGTACGGCGTTTGCCCATATCGCTATCCCCATCCCGAACAGTGCCGCGAGGTCATGGTCGTAAAATGCAGAATCGCTCAGATCCGAACGGTCGAAAAAGGCCAGTGCATCGGCTACGACGACGACCATCCGGTAGAAAAGGAAACGCGCGTCGCCACCCTTTCCGCGGGCTATGTGGACGGCTTCCCGCGGTTCAACAACGAAGGCTATGTCCTGATTGCAGGCAAAAAAGCGCCTGTTCTCGGGCTTGTCTGCATGGATCAGATGATGGTGGACGTATCGGGCATCCCCGAGGCCGCGGAGGGCGGCGAAGCCACCATGCTCGGCGGCGGCATTCACGTAAACGAATACGCTTCCACTGCTCATTTCAACAGAAACGAGTGCCTCTGCCGGACGGGAAGACGCGTTCCCAGAATCTACCACAAAGACGGTCAGGTGATCGACATTCTTTTGGATATTGAATGACAAATGGGGAACGCTTTCCATGGGAAGAACGCGGGCGGATGCGGGCATCCGCCCCTACGGAAAAAGCATGGCAAAGAACAAAAACGAAAGGGACTTCTGCAGAAAAATATGCAAAAGTCCCTTTTTTGTGCGATCAGAAGAACATGTCCCCCGGTCTGTAGCCCTCCGGCAATTCCTCTTCCTCTAAAAACTCAAACGAATCGTCTGCAAGGATCGGCAAAAACGCTTCAAACGGAATGCCCGCAAACTCGCATCCGTAGCTGCTTGCGCCGAACCAGCCGCCCTCCTTGGCTCTGAGATTTAAATCCCTTGCAAACTTCGTCTGGTTGGAGCAATCATGAACCGCGCAGGGCCAGTTTTCGTCCTCCGCCATTTTCATCAGTTTAAAGGTGATTTCTCTGCTCCACACCGGGGAAAGATACCCGTGGCGATACATATACATGCTTTCGCCCTCGTAATTTAAGATGTTATTGGGATTTAAGTGCAGTTCCGCGCAGTTCATAAAGTCAAAGCCCGTTTTAAGGATTTTCTCCTTTTTGGGAAGGAACGAATTTAAAAATTCCTTCGTCATCGGTGTTTCAATGCCCACAAAGGGAATGTATTTTTTGGCAAGCGCAATGTTTTCAATCACAATATCCGCGCAGTTGGACGCGCCCAGATTGAACCTCAGCTCGTCAAGCCCCGCCTGACCAAGCGCCTTCAGATTTTCTTCGTTTGCCAGAAGGCCGTTGGTGTACATGTGCTGATGAATGCCGTATTCATGGAATTTCCTGATGATCTCATAGTATTTTTCAATTTCCATGAAGGGCTCAAGGTATACGTAGCTGATGCCGGTGGGCTTAACGCAGGTAGACATCAAAAGGTCGATATCCTCGGTTCTGAACTTCGTGCCGCCGATTTCCCACATGCCCTCTCCGATGGGCGCAATTTGATCCAGCTCGCCGAAATTATAGCAAAATCTGCACTGGATGTTGCACTTGTTGGTCTTGCGGATGGCGGTTAATCCGCTTCCCGTGAGGCACGATCTGCAGCCTAACGAGAATTTGTCGTCAGGCCCCACATACAGGCTGCGTCCGCAGAGGGATTTGAGCGTTCTGATTTCCTTTTTAAGCGCTTCCTGTCTGTTTTGAACCGCAAGCTCAATCTGGGAAAGAACGGCAAAAGCGATTTCCTTCTGGTAATTCATCAGCTCCTCATCTTCGTCAAGCGAAGCAAAAAACTGAAACCATGCGTAGGCGTCGCGCTTTGAAATCTTCATATTGTATCCATCCTTTATCTCTATATGCACTCATTCTATCGTTTTTTTGTTTTTCTGCAAGCCAAACCATGTTAATCCGCTTTTCCGCGCGCTTGACACAGGGCGCAATTATCTATACAATATTGGAAGACATAAAAAGGGGGCAGGCCGCTTGAACGCCATTCTTCGATTGTGTCCGCTGTTTTCAGACCTTACGGACGAGGAAATCGCTGCAACGCTTTTGTTTTACGACGCAGTCAGCAAAAAACACGCAAAGGGCGAATTTGTCCTAAAGGCGGGCGAGCCTGTTTTTCGCTTCGGGCTCTTACTCTCCGGCTCCGTTCACATCATGATGGACGATCTGGACGGACATCACATGATCATGGCGACGGTTCTGCCCGGGCAGACGTTCGCGGAAAGCTTGTGCTATCAGGGTGCAAAGGAGTCGCCGGTGTATGCGCAAACGGACGAAAACTCCGAAATTCTCTGGCTCTCCGCCGGCGGCTTAAAGGGCGAAATGGGCGGCGGACACTGCATGCATTGCAGGCGGTTTATTTTGATGCTTTCTCAAAAAACGCTTTCCATGAACGACCGCATTCAGGTGCTTTCAAAGCCCACGCTTCGTGAAAAGCTGATGACGCTTCTTACGCAGTATTCTACCCGCGAGGGCAAAAATTTCAATCTCCCCTTCGACAGAAACACCATGGCGGCATACCTTGGGGTAAACCGAAGCGCCCTGTCAAGAGAGCTTAGCAAAATGCGCGAGGAAGGGCGAATCGACTTTTACAAAAACAGCTTTTCCATCCTGCCAAGCAAAAAAAAATAACACAATTGCGTTGCCTACGCAACGCAATTTATTTTATATATCCTGTATAATAAGCGCGTAACGAAGGGAGGCGAATAAAATGACAGAGAATATTTTGGTAAATGTAACCGGCGGTGAAATCACAAATGAAGAAAAAAACGCTTATGTCGCGCGCGCCTATCAAAAATACGGAAGGGCGCTTAACTATATTGATTTAAAGCTCGACGGCGAATTTGTGGATATCCACTATCATTTGAAGAAGGTTCCCTTCGACCGCATCCGCAGAATCACCGGATATCTGGTGGGCACGCTGGATCGGTTCAACAACGCCAAGCGCGCGGAGGAAAGCCAGCGCGTGAAACACAAAATGGATGTTGAAGGAGTCTGATGAATATGAAAAAGCTTTTATCCCTTGTTCTCGCTCTTATGATGATATTTTCCATGGCGGCCTTTGCTGAAAACGAGCCCGTTCGCGTAAGCGCGCTGATGGGTCCCACCGGCATGGGTCTTGTAAAGCTAATGAAGGATTCCGAAGGCGGAAGCGAATATGAATTCACCCTCGCGGCTTCCGCAGACCTTATCACCCCCAAATTCATCAAGGGCGAGTTGGACGTAGCCTGCGTTCCGGCGAACCTCGCAAGCGTTCTTTACAACAAAACCAACGGCGGCGTTACCGTGCTTGCAGTAAACACGCTGGGCGTTTTGTACATTGTTGAACGCGGCGAAGCCATTTCCTCCATCGAGGATCTTCGAGGAAAGACGGTTTATGCCAGCGGCAAGGGCGCGACGCCCGAGTATGCGCTTAACTACCTGCTCACCGAAAGCGGCATCGATCCCGATAAGGATCTGAATCTTATCTATAAGTCCGAGCACGCCGAATGCCTGACCGCGCTCATTCAGGACGAAAACGCAGTCGCCATGCTGCCCCAGCCGTTTGTAACGGTTGCTCAGACCAAGGCCGATGACATCCGCATCGCCCTTGACATGACCGAGGAGTGGATGAAGCTTCAGGAAGGCAAGGAGAACCCCTCCGGCATGCTGACCGGCGTAGTCATTGCCAGAACCGAGTTTGTGAAGAACAACCCCGAAAAGGTTGAAAAGCTGCTCTCCGATTACGAAGCGTCGGTAACCTTTGTCAATGAAAACATCGAGGAAGGCGCAGCCCTGATCGGCGAATACGGCATCGTTCAAGAAGCCGTCGCCAAGATTGCGATTCCCTACTGCAAGATCGTCTGCATCAGAGGCGAAGAAATGAAGACGCTGCTTTCCGGCTATCTCTCAGTGCTTGAAGGACAGAATCCCACCGCAATCGGCGGAAAGGTGCCTAATGACGATTTCTACTACGGCGTATAAAAAGAAGGCCGCAAAGGGCGGCGTAAAAATCTGGGCGATCGCGTTCTGGCTGATCGTATGGCAGCTGTCCGCAATGGCCGTCAAACAGGAGATACTGCTCGTATCTCCTGTTTCCATGCTTGAAAGATGGTTTGAACTGATCTTGGAGATTGATTTCTGGGAGCGCGTAGCGTTTTCGTCCTTCAGGATCTTTGAAGGCCTGATTTTAGGCGTGGCGCTGGGAAGCGCGTTCGGCATTCTGGCAAGCCGGTTTATCTTCATAAAAGACCTGATGACCCCGCTTATTTCCGTCATCCGCGCCATTCCCGTGGCTTCGTTTATCATCCTTGCGCTCGCGTGGGTGAGCGAAAAATCGTTAAGCGCGTTTATTTCTTTCATGATCTGCTTTCCGGTGTTTTACACCAATGTGCTAAACGGCGCAAAAAGCGTGGACAAAAGCCTGATTGAAATGGCGCGTGTGTTCCGCTTAAACCCCATAAAACGCTTCCGCTACATCTTTGTTCCGGCAGTATTCCCGTATCTGAAGACGGCGTTCAACGTATCGGTCGGCCTTGCATGGAAAAGCGGAACGGCGGCGGAATTGATCACCGTTCCCAACGGCTCTATCGGAGAGCTGCTTCATCAGGCGAAGATCTTTCTGGAGACGGCGGATAACCTTGCGTGGGCGTTCACGATCATTCTTTTAAGCCTCGCTTTTGAATTTGCGTGCCGTCTGGCTTTATCCGTCATCGAGCGGCTTTTGAAAGGAAGGTGATCGGAAAATGGAGAAAATCACGATTTCTGATATCACCAAGCGCTTCGCTGACAAAACAGTTCTGGATCGGTTTTCGCTTGAAATCGAAAAAGGCAGCGTATTCTGCCTGATGGGCGCGTCTGGCTGCGGAAAAACGACGCTGATTCGAATTCTGACCGGCCTTGAAAAGGCGGACGAGGGCGAAGTCAAGGGCATCGATTTAAACAGAATCTCCTTCGTATTTCAGGAGGATCGCTTAATTGATCATTTAAGCGCGCTTTCAAACGCGATTCTTCCCTTGAAAAGCGACGCGGCGTCAAAAAAAGCCGGCATGGAGGCGCTTGCGCTTCTGGGTCTTAAAGGCGAAGAAAAAAAGCGCGCCGGCAAGCTAAGCGGCGGCATGGCAAGGCGCGTTTCCATCGCCCGCGCAATGCTTGCTCAGGCTGATATTATATTCATGGACGAGCCGTTTAAAGGGCTTGACAAGGATACCAAGGAAAAAACCATCGCCTTTGTCAAAAAATACGCCGAGGGCAAAACGTTGATCGTCGTAACCCACAGCGCATCCGAAGCCGATCTTTTGGGCGGAAAGATATTTAAAATGCCTTACGCAAACGGCGATTTTGACAAAAAGAGCGAAAATATGTAGTTCGCTCTTTTCTTTTTGAAGCAACTGTGATATGATAAAGAAAATTTTGATTTGGAGGATTTTACAATGGAACGTAAGAATGCGTGGCTTTCCTATAACGAATGCGACAAAGCGGCCGTAGAGGCGGTTGCCAAAAGATATTGTGCTTTTCTCGACGCCGGCAAAACCGAAAGAGAATGCGCGACCGAGGCCGTCCGCCTCGCCGCTTTAAAGGGATATACCGATTTAAACGCCAAAATCGCCTCTGGTGAAAAGATCGCAGCGGGCGACAAGCTGTACGTAAACTGGATGGGCAAGGCCGTCATGCTTTTCATCATCGGCAAAGCGCCCATTGAAAAGGGCATCAACATCTTAGGCGCGCATATCGACTCTCCGCGCATCGATATCAAGCAGAATCCCCTGTATGAAGAAGGCGGCTTCGCCTACCTCGATACCCACTACTACGGCGGCATCAAAAAGTATCAGTGGGTTGCTCTGCCCCTTGCCATGCACGGCGTCGTCGTAAAGCGCGACGGCACGGTGATCAACGTAAACATCGGCGAGAAGGATGACGATCCCGTATTCTGTATCAGCGACCTTCTCATTCACCTCTCCGCTGAGCAGATGAGCAAAAAAGCCGCCGAGGTCATCACCGGCGAGCAGCTGGACGTCATGATCGGCGGCATGCCCGTTAAGGAAGAGGAGAAGGAGTCCGTTAAGGGCCCGATTCTCAAGATTCTTAAGGAGCAGTACGGCTTCGAAGAGGAGGATTTCCTCTCCGCTGAAATCGAGGTTGTTCCCGCAGGCAAGGCGCGCGACATGGGCCTTGACCGTTCCATGATTATGGGCTACGGCCATGACGACCGCGTATGCGCCTATGCGCAGCTTGAAGCGATGTTTGACATCGAATTCGTTCCCGAGAAGACCGCCTGCTGCATTCTGGCGGACAAGGAAGAAATCGGCTCCGTCGGCGCAACCGGCATGCAGGCCCGCTATTTCGAAAACGCGATGGCCGAAATCATGAACCTGACCGGCGATTATACCGAGCTCAAGCTTCGCCGCGCGCTGGCAAACAGCCGCATGCTCTCCTGCGACGTATCCGCCGGCTTCGATCCCGCCTTCGCTTCGGCCTTCGAAAAGAAGAACGCGGCCTTCCTCGGAAACGGCGTATGCTTCAACAAATTCACCGGCTCCCGCGGAAAGGGCGGCTCCAACGACGCCAACGCCGAGTACCTCGCCCGCGTCTTTGGCATCATGGATGAAAGCAACGTCGCTTTCCAGACGGCGGAGCTCGGCCGCGTAGACGTCGGCGGCGGCGGAACCATCGCCTACATCTGCGCGCTTTACGGCATGGAAGTCGTGGACAGCGGCGTAGCGGTATTGAACATGCATGCGCCCTGGGAAATCATCGACAAGGCCGACCTGTACGAGGCCTATAAAGGCTACAAGGCATTCGTTCTGAACGCGTAAAAAATTCGCGGGGATTGCTCTTTCGGGCAATCCCCGTTATTATAGGCAAGCATATATGCCTTCGGAAAGCGCGGTAAGCCCGCTGTTTTTATATGCGCATAAAAACGTCTCAGAAACAGGCATCTCGCGTCAAACAGCACTCTCTTTGCTGCGAAGGCAGCGCCGACTGCGCATCGCGCCTGCAGGCGACAGTTAATCTGTATTGCGCCCAGACACGACAAGTTTCATTCGCCTCTGAAGCGCTGATGATTGAATTCCCATTTCTTCAAACGTGAATTACACTCCGCCTCCCTTCGCAAAAAATCTATTCATGACGAAAAAATGTTTTTATCATCCGAGAACGCCAGAAGCTTGATTCTTAAACATTGAATGGATAAAATAGACCTGTATAGTCCGTGTGTAGAGACAAAATATGGCTATTCTACCCGGAGTAGATTGTAATTTAAGGAAGACAGTACGTTTATGACCGCAAACTGGAAAGATATTCTGGCAAACAATCTCGCCCGTCTTCGCCGCGAGAACGGCTTTACGCAGGCGGAGCTCGGCGAAAAACTGAATTACTCCGACAAATCCGTCTCCAAATGGGAACGAGGCGAAGGCGTTCCTGACCTTCAGGTGATGATTGCGCTTTCAGATCTCTACGGCGTTTCCATTGATGAAATGACGGGCAGAAAACAGACGGCCTCAACCGCCCCCGTACGCGCCAAGGCGGCGGATCGAACGTTTTTGATGATCGTTACGCAAAGCGTTATCGGTCTTCTGTCTATCGTGCTTTTCAGTGCGTTTTTGCTTTTTGCAAAAGAAATGCCGAAAAAATGGCTGGTTTTTATTTACGCGCTCCCCGTCGCCTGTCTGTGTACGGGCGTGTATTTTACGGCATGGAAGCTGTATGCATGGGCATACGGCGCATTCAGCAGCGTTATGTGGCTTTCCTGCGTCGCTGCGCAGCTTACGCTTGGCGCGCACTTAGCCCCGATGATCTACATCTTGGGCGCGATTTTACAGCTGATTTCAGTGATTGTCATCGGCATTCTGCTTATGACCAGAAAGAAAAAACGCGAGGGTTGATGCTCCGTGGAAATCTGGGACGGTTATTTTGAGGACGGAACGCAAGCGGGCATTGACCTTGTCAGGGGCGAAAAAATTCCGCAGGGACTTTACCACCTCGTGTGCGAAATTCTTGTCCGCCATGTTGACGGCGATTATCTTCTCATGCAGAGGGATTTTAAAAAAGACAATTATCCCGGTTTTTTCGAAGCGACGGCCGGCGGGTCAGCCCTGAAGGGCGAAGACAGGGATGCCTGCGCGAAACGAGAGCTTAAGGAAGAAACGGGAATTACGCCAGAGGCCCTTTCCGAAATCGGACGGTTTGTATCAAAGGATACGATTTATCATACGTATCTCGCCTTATCCAGCTTGAATAAAAGCAGTGTGCGCCTTCAAAAAGGCGAAACGGTATCCTATAAATGGGTGTCGGAAGCGCAGTTTATTGAATTTGTCCAATCAGGCAACATGATTCCCGAGCAAAAGGACAGATACCGGATGTATTTTTCGAAAATGCGCTATTTATAGTCAAAAAAATTCTCCATCGGATGATGGAGAATTTTTTTGCTTACAGCTTGTTGAAAGGGAAGGTCTGACCGAAGTCTTCTACGGTAACTTTCTTCATCTTCTGTTCCTTCTTGGGGCGATCCTGCATGCCGGTTTCGGTGGTCGCGATTTCGTCAACCGTTTCCATGCCGGAGATGACGCGTCCGAAGGCCGCGTAGCCGCCGTCCAGATGCGGGGCGTTTGCGTGCATCACGAAGAACTGGCTGCCGGCGGAATTGGGCATCATGCTTCTGGCCATGGACAGAACGCCGCGCTCGTGGCGGATGTTGTTCACAAAGCCGTTCTGACGGAACTCGCCCTTGATGCGCCAGCCGGGGCCGCCCATGCCGGTTCCGGTGGGGTCGCCGCCCTGAATCATGAAGCCTTCAATCACGCGGTGGAAAATGAGGCCGTCATAGAAGCCGCTTTTTACGAGGGAGACGAAGTTTCCGACGGTTTCGGGCGCGAGCTCGGGATAAAGCTCGGCTTTAAAGGTCTTGCCGTTTTCCATTTCAAAGGTTACGATGGGGTTCTGCATAGAAATCATCCTCCGATTTTATTCACATTATATTGGATTCCCTTGGTATCCACGCGGATCTCCTCGATCACCTGATCGATAAGAGGCTTGTCGTTGTAGCCGGTCTGAACGGAAGCAATCATATCAACCGTTTCCATGCCGGAAACGACCTCGCCGAAGGCCGCATAGCTGCCGTTTAAATGAGTCGCTGCCGCATGCGTGATGAAAAATTGGCTTCCGGCAGAGTCCGGTTTGTCGGAACGCGCCATGGAAATCACGCCGCGGGTATGGGAAAGGTTATTGGTTACGCCATTTTGGGCAAACTCGCCCTTGATGGAGTAACCGGGGTTCCCCGATCCGTTTCCATCCGGACAGCCGCCCTGAATCACAAAACCGGATTTCACCCGGTGGAAGGTGAGGCCGTCATAGAAGCCGGAATTGGCGAGAGAAACAAAGTTTGAAACGGTGTTCGGCGCTGCGTCCGGATAGAGCTCAACGACGATGGGCGTTTCCGCATCCTTGATCTTTATGGTTGCAACGGGGTTCGTGTCCTTTTTGAATACGGCGCTGTCTACTGCTTCAAACGGGACGGGCTGAACGGTTTTGTTTGTGTTTATCAAGGCATTGTATAATGTTATCCCAAGGATTGCGACGACAAGTGCGGAAATAACGATAAGAGACGTGCGGCTGCGTTTGAAAGAAGAACGTTTTTTACTCATTGGGCAGTTACCTCCTGTGTGGGCGCTGAAGCGGGCTCCTCGCCAAATTTGATAAGATCATAGGTATATCCCTTGGTGTCTACGCGGATGGACTCGATGGTCTGCCTCAGAAGCGGACGATACTCTTTGTCCAGCGTGGTTGAACAAATGGCGTCCAGCGTCTGAAAGCTTTTACCATCGTTTTTTTCGATCCAGCCAAAGGCTGCGTATTCGCCGTCGTACTCAAGCCGCGTAGAATGCATGATGAAAAACTGACATCCGGCGGAATTGTAGTCGTCCGTCAGACGGCACATGGAAATTACGCCGCGCTCATGGGAAAGATGGTTAAACTCGAACCCGTTCTTTGTAAACTCGCCCGCAATGGAATAGCCGGGCTCTCCTGTTCCGTCGCCGACCGGATCGCCGCATTTTATAAAGTAGGTAGGATAGACATAGTCGATCTTCATGCCATCATAAAACCCGGAATTTGCCAAATTGATAAAATTTGAAACGGTGTTCGGCGCGCTTGCAGGATCGAGGGTAAAGGTCATGGTTTCGCCCGACAGCATCGTTATCACGCAGGTGGGCTTTGGGATATCGATATAGGGGCTGACCGCCGCCTCCTTTTGGCAGCCGGTAAGCGCAAGAAGGAAAACGATTAGAAACAATAGGCGTTTTTTCATGATCTTTCGTCCTCCATTATCAGAATTCTCTTGCGCTCGGTCATTTCATGTACGCGGGCAATGTACTCTTCGATATTTTTGACATTGGGCGCGCGCTCAATTCGCCTTTCGCGCGGAAAAATCCATTTGGAAATCGCGCCTGCGCCCAGCGCCAGCACGCGCGCGGTCTCTTCCATGTTGCCGATGTTGTAAAGGCAAGCCTTGCCGGGTTTCGCATAGCCTACGTTTTCAAGGTTTCCGGCCATGTATTTCTGCCTGTACAGATAATACGGGCGCCAGCCGAGCGCAGAAAGCGTTTTACGCGCATAACGGATCATATCATCCGCCATCTCGCAATCCGCCTGATTGTGGCTGGTTCCCTGAACGGTAAGCTGCTCGTGGAGCTTGCTGGAGCGCTTGATGGCGAGGGAATGAACGGTGACGGATTCGGGGTTCAAGTCCGTGACGATGGAAAGCGTGCGTTCAAAATCCTTAAAATCTTCGCCCGGAAGCGCTGCAATCAGGTCCATATTGATGTGGTCAAATCCGATTTCGCGCGCAAGATGAAATGCGCGAAGCGTTTCTTCCGACGTGTGACGCCGTCCGATGATTTTCAGCGTTTCATCCTTAAACGTCTGGGGATTGACGGAAATGCGATCAACGTGATTGTTTCGGATCACAAGCAGCTTATCCTTGTCGATTGTGTCGGGTCTGCCCGCCTCGACCGTCCATTCGACGGCGTCCGGGAAATGATGCATGGCTTCCTTAAGAATTCGGTCGAGCTGATCCGCCGATAAAGACGTGGGCGTTCCGCCGCCCATATAGCCTGCGCGAAGCCTGAGATTCATTTTCTTCATAAACGCGCTCGTCTCGCGGATTTCCTGAATCAGCGCGTCCACATACGGCTCGGTAAGCTTTCCGTTTCCGATTTCGCCGGACGCAAACGAACAATACGCGCACCTTGTAACGCAGAAGGGAATGCCGATATACAGATCAAACGTGTCCTTGGGAGGCTCGATAATCCCCTTTTGCATGGTGACGATTTCTTTTAAAAGGCTCGCCTTTTCATCGGATACGAAGAATTCCTGCTTGACCCAGTTTTCCGCCTCTTCAAGCGTCATGCCGCGCGACATACCCTCGTAAATGAGGCGCGTGGGGCGAATGCCTGTAAGCGAACCCCACGGCGGCATGCGGTCAAGAGCCTGAGACATCAGGAGAAAAAGCGCAGTTTTCGCGGCGCGTTTCAGCGTGCGCTTTTCTTCAAGACCTCCAGATACTTTTTTTACGCAGTGGCTGCGGGAGAAATTGCCGTCCAATACGGCGTTTTCCGTCCACATGCCGTTTTCTTCCGTATGAATATGCGCAATCTCCACCGCACCGGCATCCGGCGCGATCGGAATATCGCCCAAAAACAAGCGAATAACCTCTGAAAGCTCCGGATAGAGCCAATCAAGATTCGTCGTCAGGCGAACGGACGTAACAGCGTGATCCATCATCTGTAGAAACCCTTTCGAATGTCGCCTATCGGCGCGCCAGCGCCGTGGCCGGGAAAAATTTGTGTTTCGGGCGGAAGCTCGAAAAGCGTTTTGAGCGATTGAAACAAATCCATCCAGCTGCCGCCAATAAAATCAGTGCGACCGAAGCCGTTTGAAAACAGCGTGTCGCCCGAAAGAAGCGCATTTGAATCCTTCAAATACAAGCATACGCCGCCGGGCGTGTGACCGGGCGTCGGGATTACGGTAAAACGGATGCCTGCGGCTTCAAATTCGCCCTGCGCGATATAGCCGTCGGGCGCAATGGGTATAAACTTATCAGCGTCCGCATCGGGACAAAGGTTATATTTTCTATCGGATAAATAAACCGCGTCCTTTTCGTGGATGAAAACCCTCGCGCCGAACGCTTCCTTCAGATGCGCAGCGCCCAGCATGTGGTCGAAATGACCGTGGGTTAAAAGTATGCATTCGGGCGTAAGGGAAACGGACGAAAGCGTGCGCTTAATGAGAGAAACGTCGTCGCCTGGATCGACCAAAACGGCCTTATCGCTTGCGTCAAGGTTCAGAATATAGCAGTTTGCCTGAAGCTCGCCTACAGGAAGAACGCGGATGTTTATATTGGACATTTAAAACTCTCTCCTGCTGTCAAGAAGAATGGTCACAGGGCCGTCGTTTACGAGCGAGACCTCCATATGAGTGCGGAACCGGCCCGTTTCGACGGGAATTCCGCTTTCCAGAATCATCGCTTTTAGTTTTTCAAATAAAGGCTCTGCAATTTCGGGGCGTGCAGCGGTGGAGAATGACGGGCGATTGCCCTTTCTTGCGTCTCCCGCGAGCGTGAACTGGCTGACGAGCAGCACGCTTCCGCCCACATCCTTCAGGGACAAATTCATTTTATCCTCCGCGTCCTCAAAGACGCGAAGGCCGGCGATTTTCTTTGCGATATACTGACAATCCGCCTCTGCGTCTCCGTCCATAACGCCGATCAAACACATAAAACCCTGCTTGATCTCGCCGACAGATTCATTATTGACTTTTACAGAGGACGAAGTAACTCTTTGAATGACTGCGCGCATAGGGTATTTCTTCCTTCCATCAGGTGCTAACGCGGAATACTTCAATGATATCGTTGCGTTTTCTGAGCTGCTTGATGATTTTTTCAAGCTGAGTGGTATTTTTAATGGAGAGCGTGAGCGTAATCTGGCTCGTTCCGTTTTTCATGGTTCTGGCGGAAATAGCCACAATCGGAACCTCAAGCGTTGCAAACAGGCTTGAAAGGTCGGCCAGCAATCCCGCTTTATCGTAGGAAATCACCTGAATGTCTGCGTCGTACGCTTCAGAGCCGCTTGACGCCCACTCAACGCGGATCATGCGCTCGGGCTCAACGCCCTCCTCCTGCATGTTCAGACAGTCCGCTCTGTGAACAGAAACGCCGCGCCCGCGGGTAATATAACCGATGATGCTGTCGCCCGGAAGGGGGTTGCAGCAGTGGGCAAAGCGGATGAGCATGCCCGCATCGCCCTCGACCATAACGCCCTGATTGGTGGAAACCGGCGCCTTTTCGCGGGGCGTTTCTGTGATTTCGGGAATCTTCGGCGCTTCGACCTTTTGCTTTTTGCGATTTTCGTCAATCAGACGGTTCAAAATCTGCGCTGCGGACAATCCGCCAAAGCCCACGGTGACGTACAAATCGTCCTGATTGGACAGGGAATATCGCTTATAAAGCACGTCCAGATATTCCTGCTTGCACAAATCGGAGAATGTATAACCAAGCCGCTTGGCCTCTTTTTCCAGCATTTCTCTTCCGCGCACCATGTTTTCGTCCTTCGATGCGTTTTTGAGGAAGGAACGGATTTTGGTTTTGGCTTCGTTGGTCACGACGATGTTCAGCCAGTCCAGAGACGGACCGTGGGAATTGGGGTTGGTCATGATCTCAACGAAGTCGCCGGTTTGAAGGGGCGTAGGCAGAGGCACGATTTTTTTGTTGATCTTCGCGCCCACGCAATGATGGCCGACAGCGGAGTGAATGCGATAGGCAAAATCGAGAGGCGTCGCGCCTATGGGTAGGGTCACGATATCGCCTCTGGGCGTAAACACCATAACCTCTTCCGAAAACAGCGCCTGCTTCATTTGGTTGGAGAAGGTTTCGGAGGACGTAGGGTCGCCCTGCCATTCCAAAATGGAGCGCACCCAGCTTAGTTTTTCATCCAGACTCGTGTGCGCGTGGCCTTCCTTGTATCTCCAATGCGCGGCGATGCCGTATTCGGCGGTGCGATGCATCTCGCGGGTGCGAATCTGCACTTCAAACGGCCTTCCATCGCGTCCTACGACGGTGGTGTGCAAAGACTGGTACATATTGTGCTTGGGCATGGAGATATAGTCCTTGAACCTGCCGGGAATCAAGGGCCAGTTGTTGTGCACAAGGCCCAACACGCTGTAGCACTCATTGGAAGACGAATCCACGATAACGCGAACCGCAATCAGGTCTGTAATCTGCTCGAACGTCTTCCCCTGATTTTTCATCTTTTTGTAGATGGAATAAATGTGCTTGGGACGACCGTCGATTTCACATTTGATTTTGTTTTCGTCCATGAGCGATCTGAGGCTTGAAACGATGTCTTCAATCCATCCCTCGCGATCGGACCTTTTCATGCCGATTTTATCGACGATCTGATAATATCCTTCGGGATCAATATAGCGAAGCGCGAGGTCCTCCAGCTCCCACTTGACCGCATACACGCCCAGCCTGTGCGCAAGGGGCGCGTAGATATCCAGCGTTTCCTGCGCGATGGGCTTCTGACGGGCGGGTTTCTGGGTTTTCAGCGTTCGCATGTTGTGCAGGCGATCGGCAAGCTTAATCAAAACCACGCGGATGTCCTTTGCCATATATATGAACATCTTGCGGATGGATTCCATCTGCTGCTGTTCCTTGGAGAAAAAGTCGATGCGATCCAGCTTTGTAACGCCGTCCACCAGCTGAGCGATGTCCGCGCCGAACATTTTTTCCATGCCCTCGCTGGTTACGTCCTTTACATCCTCCACGCAGTCGTGGAGAAGGCCTGCTGCGACGGTGTCCGAATCCTGCATAAGCGTCGCAAGAATATAGGCAACCTCGCACGGATGGGAGAAATACGGCTCTCCCGAAAGCCGTTTCTGCTCTTTGTGCGCGTCCTCGGCGAACCGGTACGCGCGCTCGACAACGCTTACGTCGCCCTCCGGATGGTACTTTTTTACCTGAGTCAAAATCTCCTCAAGCGTCCTGTAGCCCAAAGCGTATGCGTTTTCACTCATCCCGTCCGCCTCCTTCCGTTGCACTTTTTAGGTATGAAGTGATTTTTTGATATAGTTCGTTGTCCTCAGGGTTTTTCTTAACCATTTCGGGAAGATCAATCAGCGCCTGATTTCCGTTTTTGCGGATAAAAAGAAGCGACATATCCTCAAGCACGCAAAGTCCTGCCGAAACGGTGATTTCGCTCAAATCCGTCTCCTCGGCAACGCTCTTAATGAGCGCCTGCTCCGAGGAGAAATAATAGGGACGCTTGGTAATCCTGCGCGCGCCGGCATAAATGCTTCTTAATCGTTCAAGCGTCGGCATGCGCATAAAAAGATTGCTCACAGGCATGGCGTCCAAGTGGAACGTCGCGTTAATCAGGCCGTCGGGAATGCCGGCGGAGATGACCGTTTGATAGCCGGATGGAATTTCACCCACGGGCGCAATGGCTACCGCGCGAAACGCACGCACATCCGACGGATACTCGCCGATGGTCACGTCAAAATCGCAATCCTCGCCGGGCGCGGCAAGATACAGGGTGTTTTTCGCATCCTCAGCCGTCGCTGCGACAACCAAAACGCCTTGCGCGGCTGCATTAAACAAATCCGAGAATGCGCCTGCGGACAACGCGCGGCTTCCTATGCAAAGGCCGCGGCTGCTATTCAACCGATCGGTTACAAACGCTTGAAACAGCGCCTCCGTCCGCGTAGAAGCCTCCTGAAAACGGGCGTTCGCGCCTGCGGGAACAATTGCACGAAGCTCAGCCTGCACAGATACGCGCCCCTGATATTCTGAAATCGAGGGCTGAAAAAGCACGTCCGCGGTTCGTGGAAGCGAATCAGCCAATTCGCCCTTTCTGAACCAGATGCCTTCCAGAAAGCCCGAGTCGCTTTTCAGCGCAATCTTCAGATGCGCGCCGTTTGCGCCGACAGCGCGGGGCGAAACGATCTCAGCTCGCATGCGGAAAACCGGCGCCGGATTTCCGCAGCCGGTAGGCGAAAGCGCGTCAAGCGCGCTCACCGTTTCAATCGTAAGCTCGTCCGCTTCCACATCCAGATCATATTCCTGGCAGGGAATATAGGCGTCCTCCCGCGCATTCTGAATCAGGTATATATCCAGTTCTTCCTTGAACGCTTCGATGTTCTCTTCCCTGATCGTAAGCCCCGCGGCCATTTTATGTCCGCCGAATTTGATCAGATACCGGCTCACGTGAGAAAGCGCGTCGTGTATATCAATCCCGTCAATCGAGCGGCAGGAACCGACATATACGTCGTCTTCCTTTGTAAGAACAATGCTCGGATAATGGTATTTCTCGGTCAGGCGCGAAGCCGCAAGGCCGATAACGCCGCTGTTCCAGTTTTCCCCCGCTACGACGATCACGCGGCTGTCCGTCCAATTAAAATCGGCAAGCGCCTTTTCCGCCTCGTCAATCGCTTCCTGTTCAAGCGTTTTGCGTCTGGCGTTTTCCTCGTTGAGTTCTCCGGCCAAACGGATGCACTCGTCCATATCGGTAGATGTAATCAGATTAAAAGCGCGCATTGCGTCGCCGATTCTGCCGCTGGCATTGAGCCTCGGGGTCAGCTGAAAAGCCACGTTCCCCGCGTTCAGGGGACGCGCAGACAGCCCCGCCGCGTCAATCAGCGCACGAATGCCGGGGCGCGGCGAGAAATTGATTTTCTTAAGGCCGATGGCGGCAATCGCGCGGTTTTCGTCATAAAGGGGCACGATATCGGCAATCGTCGCAAGCGCGGCAAAGTCGATATATTCCATCGCCCTTTCCCTGCCGCCCAGCGCGCTTACCAAGTGAAACGCAACGCCCGCGCCGCAAAGATAAGGGAAGGGATAATCGTTTAAAAGCGGATTCACCACGGGGCAGTCGGGAAGCGCGCCCTCGGGCCTGTGGTGATCGGTCACAACGACCTTGAGCCCTTCGCGCTTTGCGCATTCAACAAGCTCAACAGCCGTAATTCCACAGTCAACCGACACAAGCAGCTGATGCTTTTTGGCAATCTCTATAAGCGCGTTTTCGTTAAGGCCGTAGCCCTCCTGATGGCGGGAGGGAAGATACGGCTCGGCCTTTGCGCCGATGGATCTTAAGAAGCATACCAGAATCGCGCTTGCGCAAACGCCGTCCACGTCATAATCGCCGTACACGCAGATGCTTTCCCCGGCTTGAATGGACGCGTTTATCACATCCACCGCCTTTTGCATATCGGAAAGCAGGAAAGAATCTCGAATTTGTTCCTTGGTGGGATTCAGAAATGCACGGGCTTCTTCATCCGTTTTGACGCCGCGCATTTTTAAAAGCGCGTGCATAACGGGCGAAAGATACGCCGGACGCGGCCAGTCAGTCACTGCGCAATCGCGTTTTTTGAGCCGCAGCATTCTTCCCCACCTCCTTAATCATTATCGTATTATTATAGCCTGTAAATGAATTTGCGTCAACGGATTTTTGTTGAAATCGACAAAGAAGCGCAAAAATGCAAATTCCCAAAGGAAGCGCAAAACCACATCTGTTTTGGCGTTTCCTTTGGGAATTTGTGTTTGAGCGCATTTTTACTGCTTTTAAGGCATAACCGAAAGCGCAGTAAACCGGAGCTTTGCCCGATGATCAGGCGTTTTCTTTTATAAGATTCAAAACGGCAAGCTTCGCTGCGCCAGCCATGCCCGCGTCGTTTCCTCGGGTGGCAAACCTGAATGCTTTTTGAATGTCTTCTCTGGTAAAATTGTATCCTTCCGGAATCGCGGACAGAATTTCGTTTCCCAGAATATCGCCCGCAGCGCTGACGCCGCCCCCCAGAACGATCGCCTGGGGTCTAAAAATCATGTACAGCGAGCAAATGCCCAGCGCTACCTCGGCTGCATACGCCTTGAGCGCTTCATGCATCCTTTCGTCGCCGTTTCTGACTCTGTCAATTACGCTTCGCGCGCGCACCCCGCCGGACAAACGCGCAAGCGCGCCGGCCGAAGCATACATTTCAAAACAGCCCTTCATGCCGCATGCGCATTTGAGTCCGCCTGCATGCGTCACAAAATGACCCAATTCGCCCGCTGCGTTGTCGTGCCCGCGCCAGGGACGGCCGCCGATTAAAAGCGCGCCGCCGATTCCGGTTCCAAGCGTCAGATATACGGCGGTATCAAGGCCAAAGCAGGAGCCGCCCGGCAGCGTTTCTGCAGCAAGCGCCGCCTGCGCGTCGTTATCCATCCAAACGGGCAAGCCGATTTTCTCTTCCAGCATCTTTCCGAATTTCACGCCCGGCCACCTGAGATTCCCGGAAAACACTTCGCCGGACGGCTTGAATACCGTTCCGGGCACGCCGATGCCAATCATGGAAACCCGAATCGGCGAAGCCTTAATCAGACCCGCAATCTGATCCGCCGTCGCATCCGGCTGACCCGGAACGCTTCTCAGAACGCGCATATACAACCGAATGCCTCTTTCGTTAAAAATGCCGAATTTCAAATTCGTTCCGCCAATATCGATACCGGCTACATACATTCCCATAGTCTTCTCCCGTAAAAAGAAATTGGCTGCCGCCGAAGAAAGCGGACGGCAGCCGAAAAAATAGACAGGCTACAGCTTATGAATTTTTGTATCTGGCACGGGCGTAGGCGCAGGCGTCGCCTCAGGCTGTTCCTTATCGCCATCGTCCTTTTCCTCAGGTTCGTCCTTGGGCGTTTCCTTCTTCTCCGGCTCTTCCTTCCGGCCGTCCTCGGTTTCCTCATCGTCAAAGTCGAAAAAGTCATCGAACGCTTCAGCTGTGATCACGGAGTACACTACAAAGGCTTCACTGTCCTGAGTTTCAATATATTTAGAAAATAGGATCGCCCATTTGCCCAGCATCTGATAGCAATACTCTCCGGCATCGTCCTTGTAATAGAAAAGATTCGGGTTATCAAACAACGGAGCGATATCTTCCCTTTTAAGCGTGCTGTCCGCCGCAAGAATGCATGCGGTAAATATGTTCTTGGATCTTACATTTTCTACGGGAACAAAAACCTCTATGCCTTCAAGCACATTGTCTTTGGAATAATACACATCAACAAAGGTTTCCTCGGACAAACGAAAAGAATAATAGCCGGCCTGTTCGTCTTTCTCATAGAGCATTTCCATGGAAAGTGTGGGAACATACAGCGTTTCAGCATACTGATTGTATGCGGTTATCCAGGGCAGTAAAGGCGAAAGGGCAGCCGACGCGCTCCCACATAAAAGCATAAGCGCCATAATCAGCGCAGCAATTCTCTTCCTTTTCATACATCTTCTCCGTATGCTGGTCGGGGGACAGGCATTATCAGAACGCAATACATGCATCCATGCCCATCCCCCGTTTTTTAAAATCAGTTGAATCAGGATACCTCTACGCCGCCAACCGCAGTAACAACGCCTGAAACGGTGGTGAAGTTATACGCCTCGCCGAAGGTATAGGCAAAGCGATACCAGGTGGAACCGGGCTTGTACTGAACGCCTACGCCGATCTGGTAGCTGCCGTCGGGAAAATCGGAAACATCGATCGTAGCCATGAATTCGCACATGTTGAGATTCTTGCCCTTGCCCTCGTGTACCATGCCGGTAATGCCGACGACCATCTTGGGCGAATAGAAGCGGGCTGCGCCCTTGGAATCCAGAACAATGATATAGATGTCGCAATTGGCGCCGTCAAAACGCGCGTTGTCCGAATAGCCGTAGCCGGTCATGGTGATAACCTTGTAATCGTTGGCTGCGGATACCGCAAACTCGGTAAGACCGTTTTTGATTTCACCCTCAATGACCTTGAAGTTCGTCTTCTTGATCGCGGTTCCGGCTTTTCCAAACGTAGTTACGAGAGGACTGAACTCGCTCTCGGGAATCGGCGTAACCTCGGGCGTAGGCTCCGGCGTGGGCTCAGCCGTGGGCTCAGCCGTGGGTTCAGGCGTAGGCTCGTTCGTCGCAGAGGGAACCGCAGGATCCACAGGATCGCTTCCGGGCTCGTCCGTTTCTTCGGTGGATACGGGCTTCTCGCTTCCGCGGATGATTTCGGGATGGTTCGTCTGAGCAGGCTGCTGCGTCGTGCCCAGAGGCGCAGCGCCATCCACCTTTTTATCGATAAGGCCGCTGAAATCGCCGTTCAATACAAACTCATACAGCACAAGCACGCACACCGCAATGACCAAAAGACCGATCAAAAAGCGAACAATCGCGCGTCCCGTGTTGTTTTTTCTGATACCAAAGCCACTCATGAATTGTGTCCTCCAATCCTGTCTATACAGATATATAATACAATCACACAATCAAAAAGTCAACCGTTCACGCCGAAAAACCTTTCAAATAACAGCTTCATGGAATGATTTCATTCCAATACAAATAAAAAATCCATGAGCTCGGGTCAGGCTGATCCGCGGCGCACGCCAAATTCTGCTAAATGCTGCTGCCTCTCGGCCCTGACATGGTTCACAGCATGGCGCCGCACGGGACCCGACCGTCATCACTCATGGACAAAGAGCAGTATATCACAGATTGCCGTAAAATGCAAGGACTTTAACTTGATTTGACATTTCATCAAAAACGCGTTACAATACGCCCATGAAAAAAAGGAGGGACGCGACCTATGCGCCTTATGACCTATAATATCCAGTCCGGACGCGACGCCTTTAGAAAGCTCGATCTTTCCGCATCCGAAAAAACCGTTCGGGAATTTGCGCCTGATCTTCTGGCGCTTAACGAAGTCCGCATGAAAACGAGGGATGTGGGCGACGTCGAACAGGCTAAAGCGCTTGCCGAAAGCCTTCACATGCATTTCTTTTTCGCCAAAGCCATCAACTATAACGGCGGCGAATACGGAGTCGCGCTTTTAAGCAAATTCCCGATTTTACATGCCGAGGCCATTCCCGTTCCCTCTCTCCCGCTTTTCAGGAGAGAATTACGATACGAAGACCGCGTGCTTTTAAAGGCGGAACTCGACGTAAGCGGAAAAAGCGTGTTCGCCTTCGTAAGCCATTTTGGTCTTTCAAATGCCGAGCGCGAAAGCGCAACCATGCTTTTTGAAAAGGAGATTGCAAAAATAGAAGGTCCCGCCATTTTCATGGGAGACCTCAATATGACGCCGGAGGATGCGCTGATCGGAAGAATCAAAACGCACCTGACCGATTTATCCGAAAACGAAAGCTTCATGACCCACCACACGCTGTCGCTGAAGGACAGAATCGACTACATCTTCGCAAGCCGTCATTTCACCTTAGAGAAGGTATTTTGCCCCTATTCCACCGCCAGCGACCACCTGCCGATTGTGGCGGACGTACATATTACCATCTGAGCGATTTTCGAATGCGCTCGGTAAGGCTCAGCTGATTGAGCAAAAGATACGTAAACACGGCCTGTATAAACAGCATAATCGCCGCTTGCGTAAGGCGCGTGGAAAGCGAGGCAATGTATTTTACGAACCAAGGGTCCTCGCCTTTCACATACAGTATCGCGGTAAACAGCGTATTAAAGCCCAGCGTAACTACGACGGTGGTAATCAGATAGGCCGCGAGAATTCTGGCAATCGAGGGCTTTCCGCCGAGCATAATCCCGTATACGAGCCCCGAGAACGCCGCAGTTAAGGTGAATCCCGGAAAATATGCGCCGAACGGGAACAGAATCGCGCCCACAAGGTCGCTCACGCCGCCGACAATCAGGCCGCCCATAGGGCCAAACATGCTGCCCGCCAGCATCACCGGCACAAAGCCGGTCCCGATTTTGACAAACGGGGTTTCAATGGAAAGAAAGCGGGACAAAACCACCTGAAGCGCAATCAGCATGGAAAGCGAAACCAATACGAAAATCGGTTTTCTTTGGGCAAACGTATATAATCCGTTTGTACGCATAAACAACACCCTTTCCGCTAAATAAAAAAAACGCTGTCTGACTCATTATAATCGGTCGGGCAGCGTTTTGTCAATTCCTATTCATCATTACAAATCGCGCAAATAAAATCGTCCACATGATCGGAATCAAACACGCTTATTCCGTTTTTCATAAGAAGCTCCGCCGTCACGCCGTCGCCCTCGGCAAGCCTCCCCGAAAACGTTCCATCATAGATCGTATCTTTTCCGCAGGAGGGGCTTCGGCTTTTAAGAAGCGCAAATTCGCATCCCATCATTTTTGCAAGGCGAAGGCATTGATCTGCGCCGCGCATGTATTCCGCCGTCACGTCTTTTCCTTCAACGGAAACAACCCTATCGCCGATTCTCTCCGCCGGATCTCTTGGCGTAGTAAGCCCTCCGTACACCTCGGGGCAAAACGGAATCGGATGGCAGACGGCGGAAATTTTTTCAATGAGCATTTCATTCACAACGCTTTTTCCGTCGTATCTGCAGGGAATTCCGAAAAGACAGGTGGAGACAATGACGTTTTTCATACTATCAATCCTTTATTAGTTTCGCCCTCTCAAGCGCAATCACAATCGCGGGAACCAGCGCAAGCTGCAAAATAATGCCCGGCCAGGCATTTACAAACGCGCCCGCGACAAATGCCTTGACCGTCAAGGCGCTCCCGTCCGCCATCAAAAACACATACTGCGCTGCGCCCCATGCAATTCGACCGACAATCATCGAAAGCACAAGCGACACATAAACAAACGCACGCTTTTGAGGAAGCACCCGATAGAAAAAGCCCGCGCCAAGACCATATGCGCACATTTCAACCGCCATCGCGGCGCCCGCTGGAAAAAGCATCGGCTTGCCAAACACGAAAAATCTCAGAATCGGCGCAACCAATCCAATCAGCGCCCCATACGGCGCGCCCAGCACAAATCCCGCGATCAGAACCGGCAAGTGCATCGGAAGAAGCATGCTTCCAATTTCGGGAACCTGCCCGGTTAAAAACGGAAGCAGCATGCAGAGCGACAAAAACATCGCAGATAAAACAAGTTTGCGAACAGAAATTTTCATACGCGCATCCCCTTCGAAAAGTAAAATAAAAAAGCCCCGCCTCCGTACGCGAAGACAGCGCTCCTTCGTGGCGCGCATATAAAAACAGCGTTTACAATCCTGCGGATTCTTCATAAATCCGTCTTTCGCGGGTCTCCCCGCCTCCACGATTTTAGCACACCATTTTATTCTCTGTCAAGCGGTTTTACTCAATTTCCCTAATGACGCGCGCAACCGCCAACTGAACCAGATTCGAAACCGCCGTATCGTTTACACCCACAACAAACGTATCGCACATATTGACCGGGATTAATACCTTTTTGGCACTGCTGCTCCCGACCGCCGCTGCCATTTTCGGCGTAACCTCGCCAATCAGCGCGTCGGCAACCACAATTCCCACGGGCCCCGCAATGATATCCGCCGTGCGGCATGCGACAACTACGGCATTCTCTCCTGTCGCCGCTTTGTCCGCGCCGGCTTTCTGCATGGCAAGGGTACTAACGCTGTTTGTTCCAATCGCGGTGATCTGAGCGTTTCTGCATTCCGCCTTTATTCCTGCAACCAGCGCTTTTCCGATGCCGCCGCCCTGTCCGTCAATGACAACGATTTTCATATGTAAATGCCTCATTTCACGGTTTCGGACGCCGAATGCGCCTTCGGCGTCCGTTTTTCTATATCCTATCACATTTTGATCCTGCTTGCAATCTCGCTTAAAAAGGTTTCGCTGTCTGCGCTCTCGGTTTTTTCCGTCATAAGAAGCGCCATGTCGCCCGTAACGATTCCGTCCCGAATCGTTTCCATCGCGGCGTTTTCTACGGCGTTTGAAAACGCAATAAGCGCATCGTTTCCGTCAAGCTCGCCGCGTTTTTTCAGCGCGCCCGTCCATGCATACAGCGTGGCCATCGGATTGGTGGACGTTTTTTCGCCCTTCAGATAGCGGTAATAGTGTCTTGTCACCGTGCCGTGCGCCGCCTCGTATTCAAAGCAGCCGTCGGGACTGACCAAGACGCTTGACATGAGCGCAAGGGATCCGAACGCTGCGGAAATCATGTCGCTTAAAACATCGCCGTCGTAGTTCTTCATCGCCCAGATGAATCCGCCCTTTGACCGGACTGCGCGCGCCACGGCGTCGTCGATCAGCGTATAGAAATATGTGATGCCCGCGCTTTCGAATTTGTCTTTGTATTCCCGATCAAAGATTTCGTCAAACGCACGCTTGAACGCTTCGTCATAAATCTTCGAAATCGTGTCCTTGGCTGAAAACCACAGATTTTGATGCAGGGAAAGCGCATATTCGAAGCACGATTTTGCAAACGATTCGATGGACGAAAGCTTGTTGTGCATGCCCTGAATAATGCCGTTTCCCTCAAATTCGTAAATCGTTTTGCGCGTTTCTTTCCCGCTTTCATCGGTAAAGACGATTTCCGCCTTTCCCCTGCCGCCTGTTTCCATCTCGACCGCGCGGTACACATCTCCGTAGGCGTGTCTTGCAACGGTAATCGGCTGTATCCACCCGGGAATCACGGGCGTAATACCCGGCGCAAGGATGGGCGTTCGAAAGACCGTGCCGTCCAGATACGCGCGGATGGTTGCATTCGGGCTTTTATACATGCGCTTAAGGCCGTATTCCGTCATTCGACCCGTGTTGGGCGTGATGGTTGCGCACTTTACGCCCACTTTCAGGCGCTTGATCGCCTTTGCCGCTTCAAGCGTGATCGCATCGTCCGTCTCGTCGCGGTGTTTAAGGCCCAGATCATAGTATTCCGTATTCAAATCCACAAACGGCTCAAGCACAATTTCCTTGATCTCACGCCAAAGAATTCTCGTCATCTCGTCTCCGTCCAGCTCCGCAATCGGATTCATTCGGATTTTCGTCATTTTGCCTTCACACCCTTCCGGTAATGATTCATAAGACATCCGTCGATCAGGATTTCCGCTTCCGCCTCCGTCAGAAGCGGCAAGGTAAGCGGAATTTCATCTTTTCCGTTTACAACGGCGGCAAACGCTCTTTCGCCCGAAATCAATTTCTCTTTAAATCCCTTGATCGTGATTTCATCGCCCGTTTTGAATCCGTCTATACTTTCGCACACAAACGGCACGATGCCCCAGTTGATGAGATTGGCGCGATACCGCTTGGTGGCGTAACTCACGGCGATATTGGCAATGCCGCCCAGAACCCGCTGGCACGAAGCCGCTTGCTCCCTCGCGCTTCCGTCGCCCGGGCAGTTGGCGCACACCGCCGAATAGCCGCCCGCATCGCGAAGCGCCTTCGAACGCTTCACATAGCCCGGGTCACGCCTTGAAAGCGCAAATTCCGACAGGCGATGGGGATTGGAGCGATAGGAAGAGGTTTCACCGGAGGGAATCAATTCGTCGGTCGTGGTGACCGCATCCGTAAGCACAGAAGCCACGGTGAATTTCAAATCCTCGCTCATGGCCGCAAATTCCGGCCAGTCCGCAATGTTCGGGCCGAAAACAAGTTTTTCCTCGGGGTTTGCTTTTCCGAATGCGTTCAGAACGCGCTTTTCATAGCTCGATGGATTGAACGCATACGCGCCGCGGGGCGCCTCTTCATAATCAATCGTATCCGCGCCCGTAACACAGCCGCCGTTTTTCGCGCTTGCGGCAATGGATCGCGCGTCCATCAGCGCGACAAAAGCCCTCTGCCCTTCGTTCGGCTTTGCGCCTTCGCGGAAGGGAAAATTGCGCGTGGTATGGCGAAGCGAAAGCCCCATATTCTGAGGGACGTCTCCCGCGCCGAAACACGGCCCGCAGAAGCACGGCTTTAATACCGCGCCCGAGGAAATCAGCTTTGTAAGCGCGCCGTCTTCCAGAAGCGCCGTCTCCACCGGGACGCTGGCCGGATACACCGTCATGTCCATGGCGCTGAAGCCGTCCAAAATATCGGACGCGCTCACAAGGTTTTCATACAAGCCGCCCGCGCAGCCCGCGATCACGAATTGATCGGCCTGCAATCCCTTTTCCGTCCATTTTGAAACGAGCTCTCCGTCCAGCCCCGCCGCCTTCTCCGCCGCTTTCAGAACCTCCATCGGCCTTTCATTCAATTCGCGGATGGAAAACGTATTACTCGGGTGAAACGGAAATGCAATCATGGGCTCGATTTCGCCCAAATCGATTTCCATCACCGCGTCGTACACGCATCCGTCCTCGGGCGACATTTTTCTGAATGTGTCCGGACGGTTGTGCGCTTCATAATACGCCTGCGTTTTTTCATCCGTCTCCCAAATGGAGGAAAGACACGCCGTCTCCGTTGTCATCACGTCCACACCGATTCTGAAATCCATCGAAAGATTTTGAATGCCCGGACCAACAAATTCCAGAATTTTGTTCTTGAAGAGGCCTTTATCATACACTTCCCTGCACATTTTGAGCGCCAGATCGTGCGGGCCAACGCCCTTTTTGGGCGCGCCTGTCAGATACACAAGCACGATTTCGGGTCTTTTGGCAAAGTCGTAGGTGTTTTTAAGCAGCTGTTTGACCAGCTCCGGCCCGCCCTCGCCGATCCCCAGCGTGCCCAGCGCTCCGTAGCGCGTGTGGCTGTCCGAACCTAAAATCATGCCGCCGCAAAACGCCATTTGTTCTCTGGCGTACTGATGAATAACGGCGAGATTCGCGGGCACATACATGCCGCCGTATTTTTTTGCCGCCGATAAACCGAAGGCATGATCGTCTGCGTTGATCGTGCCGCCCACGGCGCAAAGGCTGTTGTGGCAGTTGGTAAAGGCGTACGGCACAGGAAACTCCGTCATGCCGCTGGCGCGCGCCGTCTGAATAATGCCGACATAGGTGATATCGTGCGAAATCAGCGCGTCAAAACGGATTTTATCTCCGCCATGCGCATCTAAAATGGATTGCGCCATGGTTTTGCCCGCAGCCGTCTTCATTTCAAATGTGAATTTTCCCTTTTCAAAATACACCGGCCCCGACGTGAATTTCATTTCCTTTCGCCTCCCGTTTAGAGCGGAAAACCTTTCTTTCCGGTTCCGCCGTTCGCTCTTTGACGTCCATTATATCACATTTTGTTAATTTTGCAAGCTGTCAAAATCACTTTATTCATAATCTCTATATTTTTGCTACTTTTTTACGAATTTTGACTTTATTTATCTTTTGCACTTGCATTTTTGGATTTCGCAGTATATAATGAATCATCTTTATCTACGGGAGGGACATATGCAGAAGTTTGCAAGAGACGAAGTTACCCTCGGTTACGTCCAATTTTTGAGCGAAAATATTCGTTCTTCCTATAAAATCGATCCGGGGCAGTTCCGCTCCTACAACATCAAGCGCGGCCTTCGAAATTCCGACGGCACGGGCGTGCTCGCGGGCGTAACCAACATCGGAAGCGTGCAGGGCTACATGATGCTGGACGGCGACCCGATTCCGATGCCGGGCAAATTGTTTTATCGCGGGCTGGACGTGAGCGACATTATAAAAAGTCATGTAGAAAGGGGCATCTTCGGCTTTGAAGAGGTCAGCTACCTTCTTCTGCTCGGAAAGCTTCCTACGGAAGCGGAGCTCAAAGCCTTTAACTGCGTAATTGCCGAGGCGCGGAAAATGCCGGAGGGGTTTAACGAAAACATCCTTTTCAAAGCCCCCAACCAGAGCATCATGAATAAGCTCGCCGCCGGCGTAATGAGCCTGTATTCCTACGACGATAATCCGGACGACACCTCGCCCGAGAATGTACTCCGGCAGTCGATTGAGCTAATCGCCCGCCTTCCCATCATCGTACTGAACGCCTATAACGTAAAAAGGCACTACTACGACCACGACTCGCTCTATCTTCACATGCCAAAACCCGAGCTGTCCATCGCGGAAAATATCCTGCGCATGCTGAGAGACGACAAAAAATATACCCCGGAGGAAGCGCATCTTCTGGATCTCATGCTGACCCTGCATGCAGAGCACGGCGGCGGAAACAACTCCACCTTCACCTGCCGCGTCCTGACTTCCACCGGCACCGACACCTATGCAACCATCGCCGGCGCAATCAACTCCCTCAAAGGCCCCCTGCACGGCGGCGCAAACACCAAGGTGGTAGGCATGTTCAAAGACATCAAGGAAAACGTTTCCGATCCGACAGATGACAGGCAGCTTCGCGAGTATCTGATCAAAATCCTGAATGGCGAAGCCTACGACGGGCGCGGAAAAATCTACGGTCTGGGTCACGCCGTCTACACCGAAAGCGACCCCAGAAGCCTGCTTCTTAAAAAATACGCGCGCGATCTCGCCGTCAAAAACGGCGCCGGAGACGATTTCGCCCTCATGGAGCGCATTGAAGAAATCGGAAAAACGCTTTTAAACGAAAAGCTCAGGGACAGAAAAACCGTCTGCTCCAACGTCGATATGTATTCCGGCCTCGTATACAAAATGCTGGGCATTCCGGAAGAAATGTTCACGCCCCTCTTCGCAATCGCCCGCGTGTCCGGCTGGTGCGCCCACAGGCTGGAAGAGCTCATCTCCGGCGGCAAAATCATCCGCCCGGGCTACAAGGCCGTCATGCATAAAACGGCCTATGTGCCGATCGAAGAAAGAACATAAAAAAAGAACCGATGCGCATCCATCGGTTCAGACCATCAACAAACCTCTGGGTGAGGCATGGAGAGGGAGCGCACTCCCTCTCCATTTTCAATCGATTTTGGCGGCATGTACGGCAAAATCGCGCGTTTTCACAAAGCGCAGCGACTGAAAACGCTTCCCCTTTC
>JAFWZN010000069.1 GCA_017522345.1 Clostridia bacterium
ACGGAGAGAAATCCGACCGAGGCCTTGTTCGCCAGAGCCAACGGTTCTTCGTCCTGATGAATCGTGAATGCGCCCGAGGCATCTGTTTTCGCATTGAGGCCTTTTTGAACAAGCAAGACTTCTGCGCCTCGGACAGCCTTGCCGCCATCATCGCTCACCTTACCTGTCAGGGTAAATGCATTCGCCGTCACGACAGACAACGCCATAATAACGCCAACGGACACACCGGTCCATAGAGCATGATTCATAAAACCACTCCTTTTTGATTTTCTATTCCAGAAAATACTTTCAAAAAAATTGTTCCGCTCGCATGTAAACTTTTTTCCGTTGACATCGCTGTCCACAAAAAAATCTATATTCTCCAATATGCTTATCAGGCAATACAACGAAATGGACCTTGCGGCAATGATCCGCATCTGGAACGAGGTGGTCGAAGACGGCATCGCCTTCCCGCAAGAGGACTTGCTCACACCCGAAAGCGGCAGGCAGTTCTTTGCCGCACAGACCTACTGCGCCGTCGCCGAAGAGGGCGACAAGATTTTCGGCCTATATATTCTGCACCCGAATAACGTGGGACGTTGCGGTCACATTTCAAATGCGAGCTATGCGGTCGCTTCGGAATCCAGAGGCAAACACATCGGCGAAATGCTCGTAAAGGACTGTCTCGAACAAGCTAAAAAACACGGCTTCGGAGTCTTGCAGTTCAATGCCGTCGTAGAAAGCAACACGCACGCGCGGCACCTGTACGAACGCCTCGGATTTGTCCAGCTCGGAACCATCCCGAAAGGTTTCCGAATGAAGGACGGGCATTACGAAAACATTTGCCCGTACTATCACGAACTGTAATTCTCTTCCGCAAAAAAAACAAGATTACTTTATTCGTCACACCCTGTCCTTGCGCGGCAGGGATTTTACGTTTTTTGGATATTATTCAATAAACGAAAAACATTATCCGTAAAGCCAGCGCGGTTTTCTTTCATTTCCCCCGCGATTTCGTCGTTTTTCGCGAAATTTCGCGTATTTCTCTTTTTTGGCACGCTCTTTGCATAGAGGGGGTGAATTCCAAAATTCCTTGGAATCAAACAAGGACGAAAAAATGAAACTCGTTACGGCCTACATCCAACCCGAACGACTGAATCTCGTGAAGCAAGCGCTTTACGAAAACAACATTTTCAAGATGTCAGTTACCAACGTGCTCGGCTGCGGCCAGCAGAAGGGCTATAACCAGCGCTTCCGCGGCGTGGTGACCGAGGTGAATTTGCTCAAGAAGATTTGCCTCAAGATTGCGGTGAACGATGACTTTGTGCAGCCCTGCATCGACGCCATCATCAAGGGCGCGCGCTCCGGCGAAATCGGTGACGGAAAGATTTTCGTCACAAGCCTTGAACAGTGCATCCGCATCCGCACCGGAGAAACGGGCCCGGAGGCAATCGGTTAGACGAAAGAAAGGCGTTTCGCGCCTACAGACGAAAGATCAATCAAAAGGATTTAAAGAATGAACGAAGTTACACAAGTCGTACCTGTCAGCGACGCAATCTTTATGACAGAAAACATCTGGATCATGATCAGCGCCATGCTGGTGTTCATCATGGGTCTTGGATTCGCCTGCGTTGAAGCGGGCCTCGTGCGCGCCAAGTGCGCAGCCAACGTCGCCTTCAAGAACATCGCGGTCCCCGCCATAGGCATCACGATGTACGCCCTACTAGGCTTCGGCCTCATGTATCCGGGAACCTTCAACGGGATTCTCGGTTTCGCAGGCTTTGGCATTGGCGACTGGGCGAATCCGGCCAGTTTCACCTCTGCCTACAACGGCCACTTTACTCTGTTTGCAGACTGGCTTTTCCAGGCAATGTTTGCAGCGACCGCAGCAACGATTGTCTCGGGCGCCGTGGCCGAACGCGTGAAACTCAATTCCTTCCTGGTCTTCACCATTGTCTACGTGGCTCTCGTCTACCCGATTGTGGGTAGCTGGACATGGGGCGGTGGCTGGCTTTCGACCATCGGCAAGGCTGGTTTCCACGACCTCGCCGGTTCTACCCTCGTGCACTCCGTGGGCGGCTGGGCAGCACTTGCCGGCGTAATGATTCTCGGGCCCCGTATTGGCAAGTACGTGAACGGCAAGGTACACGCCATTCCTGCACACAACATCCCGCTTGCAACTATCGGTGTATTCATGCTGTGGTTCGGTTGGTGGGGATTCAACGCAGGTTCCGCCCTCAATGGCGACCCGAAGGCCACT
>JAFWZN010000070.1 GCA_017522345.1 Clostridia bacterium
CTCTGGGTGAGGCATGGAGAGGGAGCGCACTCCCTCTCCATTTTCAATCGATTTTGGCGGCATGTACGGCAAAATCGCGCGTTTTCACAAAGCGCAGCGACTGAAAACGCTTCCCCTTCCCGATCCCCGCCCGGAAATTCCGAAGAATTTCAGGGGATCGGCCCCTCTCATCAAAAAAGGCACTTTTTTGATGACTTGAAACCGCAAAATGCGGCATAAGGTTATCGAGAGATGTCTGTAAGCCGAGTTCTGTCTTGAGCGATCATCTATCTGCGCCAAAAGTTGCCAGTTGGCTGTAGCGATATTCAAAGGCGCGACGGGCAGCCGCATATGCCTCATTCAATCTTGCACCGGGTGGGGTTTACATAGCGGACGAGTCGCCAGGCCGCTGGTGAGCTCTTACCTCACCTTTCCATCCTTGCGGCCGCACCGTAAAGATGCGGTTTCGCGGTATATCTCTGTTGCACTTTCCCTAGAGTCGCCTCCGCAGGCATTTCACCTGCACCCTGCCCTGCGGTGCTCGGACTTTCCTCAAGCGTATAAAACGCCTGCGATCGCCCGGCATCCTCGATAACGGAAGATATTATAACATCTAAAAAGAAAAAAAGCAATCAAAAAAGGCGCGCCATTGAATCTTGACGCGCCTTTTTTGCGTTAATCCTTCGTATAGAGAATGCGTCCGCAGTTATCGCAGAGGGTGAATTTTCCAGTGTCCTTCATGTCGCGGATGGTGCCGATGGAAAGGGACATGAAGCAGCCGCTGCACTGGTTGTTCATAAGAAGCGCCATGGGCGGGGTTACATGGCTCTTTATAGACTTATACTGCTCATAGTCGGAAGAATCAAGCTTTGCGGACTCGTCCGCAACCTTCTGTCTGAGAACCTTGAGCTTTTCATTGTCCTCATTGTATTCTTTATCGTATTCAACCTTCACGCGGTCGTATTCCGCCTTGGCTTTTGCCGCCTGCATGCGGATATCCTTCTGCTGACGGGTTTTTACGTCAATATCCTTGGAAAGCTTCTTGATTTCATTTTCGTATCGGCCGAGCGTATCGTTGAGCTTCACAATGGCTTCAGTGCGCTCTTTTGTTTCCTCGGCGGTAACGGGCGGCTCCTTTTCAAGCTTTTCAAGATGCTGACCGAGAAGAGCGTTCAGGCGCTCGTGCTCGGAGACAAGCTCCTCAAGGCGCGCGGCCATCGCTTCAAAATCAGCTTCGATCTTCGTGTTGTTGTTTTGAAGATCCTTAAAAAGATTTCTGTTTTTCAAAAGCAGCTGACGTTTCGGAGACTGGCGCATGGCGTTTTCAAGCTTCGCCGCTTCGTTTTCAATCTGCATGTAATTCCATAACGCGTCTAAATTCATTGTTCTACCCCCATGTTGTTAAACAAAAAGACTGTCAAATTATATTGTAACTCATTTATGCGTTTTTGTAAACCGTCAGAAAGCGGTTTTATTGCAATTCTTTCGGTTGCATCGTGTCCAGCATGTAAAGAAGCGTATCCCTCAAGGGCGAAATTCAGCGAATCGTGATATCGCATTTCGCCTGTTACATAGGCGTCTGCGCCTGCACGATATGCGGCTTTGGCATACTCCCCGCCGCTTCCGCCGCAAACAGCGACGCATTTTATGATTTTATCCTTGTCGCCATATACGCGAACGACGTCGTTTAAGGTCTTTGCAACAAAATCGGAAAATTCAGAAAGCGGTTTTGGATCAATCTCGCCCATCCTGAGAATTTCATCCTCGCCTCCCTCAACGACACGAACATTTTTAAGCCCCAGTTTTTCCGCCAGACAGTCGTTCACGCCGCCTGCGGCAGCATCATAATTTGTATGCGCGGAAATGAGGTTTATATGCTTTCGGATCATGTCGCAAAGCAAACGCCCCTCGTAGTCGTCTTCGGTCAAGCGCTTTTTCGCGGAAAACAGTATCGGATGATGCGTGATTATCAAATTTGCGCCGAGCGCTACCGCCTGATTCAACACTTCATCCGTAAAATCCAGTGCGCAAAGAATGCCGGTTACCTCATTTTGGCTGCTTCCGGCGAGAAGACCCACATTGTCCCAAGGCTCGGCCTTCTCGAAAGGCGCAATTTCATTCACGATATCGAGTATGTTTTGTACGGTAACATTCATTTTAGAATCTCCTTCCATACAGAAAGTTCTTTTTTAAGGTCAGCGCTGTCGGCGGTATCGCTTTTTTCGATTCCCTTTAACGCTTTTTCGATCACCCTCTCGCGGAAGCGGGCGTATTCGATAAACGCAGCGCTTTTTTCCTTGAGAAGCACCGGTCCGGCCATAAGCTCAGTTTCGGAATATTCCTCGTGCCCGGGCTCTGCGGAAATCATGATATATTTTCGTTTTGCGGCGATTACGCATTTTTCATCCGCGATTTTGTAGCCGCATTCAACGAGCGCTTTTCGAAGCTCATACATGTATACATTCGGCTGAAGTACCAAGCGTGTATTTCTAAGCTTCTCCCCTGCTCCCTTTATGATTTCGGCAATGGTGACGCCGCCCATGCCTGCGATAACGGCTGCGTTCGGCGCATATGGAAACGCCTGCGCTCCGTCGCCAACAAAAAATTCTGCGCGGTCTGACAGGTGAAGCCGTGCGCACAGTTTTTTAGCCTTTTCAAGAGAAGGCGCGGAGATATCTGAAAACCAGACGCGAGCGCACTTATTATTTAAAAGCAGCTGCGCGCCGAGCCGTCCATGATCGGTTCCGATGTCGGCGATAATATCGCATTTGGGCAGCATGTCGATTATCAAAGATAGTCTTTCGTCTGTCAGCATGAAGATAACTCCTTCAAAAGCAAAATGCCAACGCGAAACATGCGCCGGCATTTATGAACTTACACAGGGCTTTAGTCGAGCGAATCCTTGAGCTTCCTTGAACGGCTCGGATGACGAAGCTTTCGAAGCGCCTTGGCTTCAATCTGGCGGATGCGTTCGCGGGTAACCTTGAACTCCTTGCCAACCTCTTCAAGGGTTCTCTGCCGTCCATCCTCAAGGCCGAAACGGAGCTTTAATACCATTTCCTCGCGAGGAGTGAGCGTGGAAAGAACGCTCATAAGCTGCTCTTTGAGAAGCGTAAAAGCCGCGGCGTCTGCAGGAGCGGGCGCTTCGTCGTCGGGCAGGAAGTCGCCCAGATGGCTGTCCTCTTCTTCGCCGATCGGAGTTTCAAGCGATACGGGCTCCTGCGCGATTTTGATAATCTCGCGAACCTTCTCCTCGGAAATCCCCATTTCTTCCGCAATTTCCTCGGGAAGCGGCTCGCGGCCGTATTCTTGCAGGAGCTGTCTGGAAACGCGAATCAGCTTGTTGATGGTTTCGACCATGTGAACAGGAATGCGGATGGTACGCGCCTGATCGGCAATCGCGCGGGTGATGGCCTGACGGATCCACCATGTTGCATAGGTGGAGAATTTATAGCCCTTGCGGTAGTCGAATTTATCTACCGCCTTGATAAGGCCGAGGTTGCCTTCCTGAATAAGATCCAAAAACAACATGCCGCGGCCGACATATCGCTTCGCAATGGAAACAACCAGACGCAGGTTGGCTTCGCTTAAGCGATGCTTCGCATCTTCGTCGCCCTCCTCCATGCGCTTTGCAAGCTCGATTTCTTCCTCTGCTGTCAGAAGCGGAACCTTGCCGATTTCCTTTAAATACATGCGCACAGGATCGTCGATGGAAATACCTTCGGGTACGGAAATATCCAGATCCTCATCCTGATTCACGTTCGCGTTCGGATCCGCGTCAACAATACCGGCTTCTTTGATAACATCAATGTTGAGCTCCGAAAGCGTATCCAGAATTTTATCAAACTGTTCAGGATCAAGATCGCAATCGGCGAAAAGGTCAACAATCTCTTTATAGGTGAGAGCGCCCTTTGATTTTCCGGTCTCAACCAATTCACGAACGCGGGTTGCGATCAGCTCAGCGTTCTTATTTTTCATTTATATAGTCTCTCCTTTCGACCGGGCGGCGCTAATCAAGCTTCGATAAAAGCGCCTGTATCTGTTGGTTTATGGCTGTTCGTTCTTCGTCCGATGCGTTTTTCGCTTGAGCCGTTAATTGACTTATGCGCTGGTTAATTCTAATTTGATGAATGCGGTGAATAAGTTCCTCCGCCAGATCCAGCGCCTTGTCTCTTTCTTCTGGAAGCGGCTCGAAATTGAGCGCTTCCAGCGCCTCTCGCGTTTGTTCCTCGGGGATATCCCCGATAAAATCCCGCGCCAAAGCGCCGCTTGCGAGGTAATCGTAAATGTCGGCATACAAGCCGCTGTCAAAATCCTCGCGCTTAAGCATTTTTGCCGGAATTTTTCCTTGGTTGATAAGTGCGATCAACTGCATCTGCGCAAGCTGTGATTCGCTTTTGCGAGTTTCCTGTATGATCGCCTTGGGTTTAACGGGTTCATTTTTATCATTCCGAAGGTTCACGTCAATCTGACGCAGCAATACCTCCTTAGAATAACCCGTTTCCTGAACAAGCCTGAGCACATGATTTTCAAGTTCAATGGCAGATTTCGCGCCCTTTAAAATTTCACAGGCGCGAATGGTATACTGTGTTCTGTCCTCTTGAACGGCAATATCAAGATCGTCGCGCGCGCGGATGAGCCTGTACTCGATCGGATCCAGTTTCCGCAAATCGTTCCACGCGTCTTTTCCTCTGGCGCGAAGGAACTCATCCGGATCCATTTTGCCGGGATACGCGATGACGCGCGCACGGAGCCCTGCGCTCTCCAAAATGTCCAGCGCGCGAAGCGCGGCCTTCTGGCCTGCGGCGTCGCCGTCATAGCTGACCCAGACCTCGCTAACATATCGCTTCATAAGCCGCGCCTGTTCTTCCGTGAGCGCCGTTCCGAGCGTTGCTACCGCGCCGGGAATACCGTATTTTAGAAGCGCGACGGTGTCCATATAGCCTTCAACGAGAATCAGGCGTTTTAGCCCGTGCTCTTTTTTCGCGAAATTCAGCGCGTACAGGCCGTTGCGTTTGTTGAATACAGGCGTATCCGACGTGTTCAGATATTTCGGATTTCCATCGCCCATAATTCTGCCGCCGAATCCGAGAACACGTCCCTGCGGATTCAAAATCGGGAAAATTACGCGATTTCGGAACATATCGTATTTCCGACCGTCTTTATTGCCCCCAAGCCATGCTTTTTCGATGATTTCATCGGAAAAACCCGCCTGTGTGAGCGATTTATAGAGTGCGTCTGAGGATCTTGGGGCGGCGCCCAAGCCGAAATGCTTGATATCAGAATCGTTCAAACCTCTTGAATACAGGTATTTGAGCGCTTCCGCGCCTTCGCTTGTCCATATCAGCTGATGGAAATAGCGTGCGGCGTGAAGATTGGCCTTAAATATTTTCTCGCGCTGGAGCTTGAGATAATCGTCGTCTGCCGTAGTTTCGATTTTATCGGGCATGCGCATGTGCGCTCTTTCAGCCAATTCCTCAACCGCTTCCATAAATTCAAGGCGGTCGTGCTCCATCAAAAAGGAGATCACGTTTCCGCCCTTGTGGCAGCCGAAGCAATAATACATCTGAGATTCTGAATCCACTTTAAAGGAGGGCGTTTTCTCATTGTGGAACGGACAGCAGGCCCAAAGGTATTTGCCCTTTTTTCGAAGCGTTACCGCCTGACCGATAACGTCTTCGATGGAGACCCGACTTCTCAGTTCATCCAGCCATCCTGACGGAAGTTTGACTGCCATAACCCACCTTCAAAAATTTGATTTATCATAATTCGATGCGAAAACGAAAATCTCCTGCTGCCACCGGCGTATTTTCGACAAATTTCACAATTCCAGCGAAATGCAGGCGTGAAAAATATGTTTATGATGATTATTATACCCCGAGCGAAGAATATATACCACGAAAAGCGGAAAAACCCTGCAAAAACATAAAATATTTACAGATAATTGGCAAAAAAAGAAGCGCTCCGCGAAAATAACGCGAAGCGCCCCGAAAAGAAGCTTAATTAAATGCGTCGAGATTTACCTGGATGTTCGCCTCTTCAAACCAAACGGCGGACTGGGTATTGAACGCCTCAGTCTTTCTCTCTGTGATAATGGAACTGATGACGGCGTCCCTGACCGTTTCAAGCGCCGCCTTGCCTACAGCGGGTTCGGATTCAAATTTTACGATATAAACGCCAAGAGAGCCGACGGTAGGCTCGGAAACATCGCCAACATTTTCAAGGGCGTTTGCCGCATTGACGAACGCCTCATCCCAGACGGTCGAATCTTTGTATACGAGATAGCCTTTGGACTTGATAGGCTCTTTTAAAGATCCGGGATCGTTAGAATAGGTTTCAATCAGGCTGTCAAAGCTTTCGCCGTTTTTAATGGCGTCAAGAATCAAATTCGCTTTGGGCATGACGGCTTCAAGCACTTTGGCCTGAATCTCCTCAAGCGTTTTTTCGCTCAGCTCGATATTTTCAAGACATTCTTCCTTGATTGCTTTTTCAACAATTTCGTCATATCGGGGCTCGTAGCTTTCGCTTGTGAGGGAGGCATACTCCGCCTTATAGGCAGAAAGCTGATCTGCAGCTTCACTTAGTTCGTTCGAAAGCGCTTCGTCTTCCGGCATGAGAATAATGTGCTTGATGTAGCGCATGTTTTCGGGCATGAAATATACGGTCTGTCCGTCGTTTGCGTAGGATTCTACGGAAAGGGGCGCGGAAGCATACGTCTTTTCATAATCGGCGGTAAGAGTTTCGTATTTGGAAAGGATATCCTTCTCCGCTACATTTTCGTCTACAGAGAGGGCGTTTACGATTTTCATCTGGATTGCGTTTCTGTAGGAGCTTTCGTAAACGGAGTCGATGGTCATGCCCTGCATGTTAAGATAGTACGCGGCTTCATCTGCGCTCATGCCCTGCTGGACATAGGAATATACATTCTGAAGATAAAAATATTCCGCATTGACGCGAAGCGTGTTCTTTTCTTCCTCGGTGAGATCGTCAATATTCAATTCCTTCATTTTGTTTAAAAGAATTTCGTATTTTGCATAAGCTTCGACGACGTATTGACGAACGCTGTTTTTGTCTTCTTCAGTTACGTTATAGGCGCCTTTGCCCGCCAATTGGTAGTAATAGCTCATGGTGGTAGTCATCAGGTTCATTTCAGCAGCGATGTCGCTTTCTACTTCCTTTAAGGTGACTTCGCCTCCGTTATATGTGGCTACTACCTTGTCGCCGTTTTCCGCAAAAGCGCAGGAGAAAAGGGTGAAAATCATCAGCGCAAAGGCCAGCGTTCTCTTGATCGTATTTCGCATAAAGTGCAATCCCTCGTTTCTTTGAGTTTCTTAAGTATTATACACTTTTCTACGGCATTAAGCAAGCGTTTTTGTCGTTTTGTCAGGATTTGTAAGACTTCTTAAGGTTTCAGTCTCGTTTGAGACGTATACGATTTCCTTCTGGAAAGAGGATAAGGATCTGAGAAGCTTTTTAATTCTCGTTTTTTCGTAATCGGTAACAGAATGATTTACGTATATCTTAATCGGTGCGCAAATAAAGTACAGAAACGATACGCGCTTTGCCACTTCCTGTAAAAAAATGTCGATATCGCAATTCAAAAGGGGAAAAATGTGAATTTCGTCCGGCATAAAACGGCAGCCGAGCATAAGGCAGACAGCGCTTTCCGTGCCGGAAGCAACAATTGCTAAATGATTTGCGCATTTTCGGGCCGTTTGATAAAGCGTTATCGCCTCTTCGTTTGTAAATTCGCCAAGACTTGGTTTTCTGACGTAAAGGGCATACCGGCTCACATTTTTCATCCGCCATCCTCCAGAAAAAATCCTATAAGGGAATATGCGGCTTGCCCCCATGGTATGAAAAAACCGCCCCGAAAATTCGGAGCGGCTTTCTATAAAGGAGAGATGAAAAATTATTCTTCCTCGTCCTCTTCCTTCTTGGCGGATTCGATGATCTTCTTGGCGTCCTGTGCGGGAACTTCCTCGTAACGCTCAAAGCTCATGGTGAAGGAGCCGCGGCCCTGCGTCATGGAACGAAGGTCGGTAGCATACTTGAACATTTCGCTCTGGGGAACTTCGGCGGATACGCACTGCGCGCCGTTTACCTGATCCATGCCCATGATGCGACCGCGACGCTTATTGATGTCGCCGATGATGTCGCCCATGTACTCGTCGGGGATGGTGACTTCTACGTGATAGATGGGCTCAAGGAGGATGGGGCTGGCCTGATCCAGCTGCTTGAACGCAAGACGAGCAGCGGTCTTGAACGCCATTTCGGAGGAGTCAACGGGATGGTAGGAACCGTCGTGCAGTTTCGCAGTCAGGCCTACTACCGGGAAGCCGGCGAGAACGCCCTTTTTGATGTTGTCGCGAAGGCCCTTTTCAACGGCGGGGATGAAGTTGCGCGGTACTACGCCGCCGACAACGGCGTCTTCAAAGATGAACTCGGGATTGGTGGGATCGTCATTGGGACGGAACTCGATGACGACGTCGCCGAACTGGCCATGTCCGCCGGACTGCTTCTTATGGCGGCCGCGAACGTCGATCTTCTTGCGGATGGTCTCACGGTACGGGATTTTGGGATCCTGCAGGATGCACTCTACGCCGAACTTGGAAGCAAGCTTCTTGGCGGCAACTTCGATGTGCAGCTCGCCCAGACCGCTGAGGAGGGATTCGGTGGTCTCAACATCCTTGGTGATGGTGAGGGTCGGGTCTTCTTCGATCAGACGGTTCAGTCCGGAGAAGATCTTGTCTTCTTCGCCGGCTTTCTTTGCGTAAACGGCCATGGAGATGCAGGAAGCCGGGAACTCGATGTCGGCAAACTTGACGGGCTTGGCAGCGTCGCACAGGGTGTGACCGGTAGCTACGGAACCGAGCTTTGCAAGGGCGCAGATGTCGCCGGCTACAACCTTGGTGGTAGCGTTGGTCTTCTTGCCGAGCATGAAGTAGATGGTGCCGGGCTTTTCAGCCTTTTCGGCGTTGGCGTTGTAAAGGTTGGTTTCGGCGGAAAGAACGCCGGAATTGATCTTGATAAGAGAAAGCTTACCAACAAAGGGGTCGGCAAGGGTCTTGAAGACCTGAGCGGAGAAGGGCTGATCATCCTTCGTGATGCGCTCTTCCTTATCGCCGGTCTTGGGGTTAACGCCCTCAAGAACCTTATCGGCGGGAGAAGGCATAAGGTCGATGATGGTGTCGAGCAGCATGTTGATGCCAACGCGGTTTAAGGAGTCGCAGCATACAACGGGAACGATGCTTCCGTCGGAAATACCCTTCCGGAGGCCGAGCATGGTGTCTTCGGGAGAAAGCTCCATTTCCTCGAAGAACTTTTCCATGAGCTCTTCATCGGCGCCTGCGGCAGTCTCCATGAGGGTCTCGCGGTAGGACTCGATGGTGGAAGCTACGTCAGCGGGCGCGGCAACTTCCTTAAGCGTCTTGCCTTCGCCGGTGTAGGCTTTGCCGTCCAGAACGGAGGCTACACCGACAAACTGACCTTTTTCGATGATCGGAACAACGATGGGCGCAACATGGCTGCCGTATTTGGCGGTAATGGTTTCCAGCGCCTTTTCGAAGTTGGCGTTTTCGCGGGACATGTTGTTGATAACGATCATTCGGGGCGTATGGTTCTTATCGCACTGGGTCCAGGCTTTTTCCGCGCCTACGTCCAGGCCGCCGACCGCGCCTACGGTGATCAGGGCGCCTTCGCATACGCACAGCGGGCCCATCATTTCGCCGGCGAAATCGAAGAAGCCGGGAATATCTACAAAGTTAATCTTGGTTTCCTTATACTCCAACGGCGCGAGCGCGGCGGAGATGGAAATTTGACGGCGAACCTCTTCGGGATCGTAGTCCGTAGTGGCGGTACCGTTTTCAACGCGGCCCTGACGGTCGATCGCGCCGGCAGTGAAAAGCATGGCTTCTACCAGCGTGGTCTTACCTTCGCCGCCGTGACCAAGTACGGCGATATTACGAATGTTCTTAGCCTGATAGTCCTTCATTGAGTGATCCCCCTGTCTAAATCAATAACAAAAATCATGGGCGCATAATGCCACACAATAGTCTACGTTATATTGTAACATGGAAAGAAACTTTTGAAAAGTATTTTTTTGCACTGATGCATTTTTTAACGGGAAAATGATGAAATTAGAGGATTTTTTCACGAAAAAGCGACTGCATTAGCGGCAAAATGTGCGCTTCATCCCCGGAAGTATACATAAAAACGCTGCCTTCCCCTGTTTCCTTCAGCCAATTTCTTTCTTCCAGCACACGCTTAAGCTGTCTCGCCGTACCTTCGTTTCCGTCGTAAAGTTTGATTTGGGGCAGCGCTTTTTGAATTGCGCCTTTTAAAAACACATAGTGCGTACAACCGAGCACGACGCTTTCAAGGTTGTATTTTTCTTTATAGGGCGCAAGAGTACGTTCCAAAAAGGAATCGATTTCCTCCCCTTCAAGAATCCCCTTTTCAGCGAATTCCATAAGACCGGGACACGGAATCGGCATGGCATGATCGCCGTATTTTTCATAAAGCAGCTTAAACTTTGTCTGTTTAAGCGTTGCAGGCGTCGCCATTACGCCGATAATTCCGTTTTTTCGGTTAAGGCTTGCGGGCTTTAGCGCGGGCTCCATGCCGATAACCGGAACGGAAAGGGTTTCTCTTAAATGTTTTGCGGCGGCGCTTGTCGCGGTATTGCACGCAATGACGATGGCCTTTACATTCTTTTCTAAGAGAAACGCTGCATCGTTTATGGAAAGGCGCAGGATTTCTTCTTCGCTTTTAGTGCCGTAGGGTGCGTTTTTATCATCGCCGAAGTAAATAAAATCCTCTTTGGGCAATAAGGCGTGCATATTTCTTAAAACGCTTACGCCGCCCAGACCCGAATCAAAAACGCCGATCGGACGAGAACGCATGTCCCTTTCCTCCTCCCCTTTTTCCCATTTTGGAAAAGCCGCCTTACGCAAAAGCGAAAAGCGGCTTTTGAAAATCGAATCCGAATGGAATTATTCTTCTTCCTCTTCCTCGGGAAGCTCGGCGTCGTGGTATACGTTCTGAACATCGTCATAGTCGTCCAGCCACTCGATGAGCTTTTCAACCTTGGCTACGGTTTCGGGATCGCTGACCTCAACGGTCATGTTGGGAACCATCGCGCGCTCAACAGACAGGAATGTGCAGCCGGCAGCTTCGAGGCCGTCTCGAACAGCGCTCATTTCGTTGGGGTCGGTGTAGATAACGGCGGAGCCTTCGCCGGCTTCGACGTCGTCTGCGCCGGCATCCATGGCGAGCATCATCAGCTCGTCTTCATCAAGGCCCTTCGAATTATCGATAACGATTACGCCCTTGCGGGTGAATTTATAGGATACGCAGCCGGTAGAGCCCATGGAGCCGCCGTTTTTGTCAAAGATATGGCGGATTTCACTGGCAGTGCGGTTCAGGTTATCCGTAACGACCTCTACGATAACGGCAACGCCGCCGGGCGCGTAGCCCTCATAGGTAACCTCTTTATAGTTCGCGCCTTCGCCTTCGCCGGCAGCCTTCTTGATGGAGCGCATGATATTGTCGTTGGGCATGTTGTTTGCCTTCGCCTTTGCGACAACGTCCTTGAGCTTGCTGTTTACAGCGGGGTCTGCGCTTCCGCCTTCACGGACGGCGATTGCGATTTCACGGCCGATTTTGGTAAAAATCTTGCCTCTTGCGGCGTCGGTCTTTTCCTTTTTGTGCTTTATGGTAGACCATTTATTGTGTCCCGACATTGGTATTGCCTCCCCTTGGGTTATAAGTCTTTTGATATCATACCACATTTTATCTTTATCCGTCAAGAAAGAGGCTTGCATTCTTGCCCTATTTTCAATAAAATATAACGTGAGGTGAATAAAAATGCCCCTGTTTTTGGATAAAGAAGAAAAACGCGGCGCGGTCGATTTAATATTTGACGACAGAATGCGCATAAAGATAAGGAAAAAGGATTTCGAACGCTTCCCGCTTGAAAGGCATGAAGAGATCGAATATGAAGAATATCTGAATGCCGTAGCGGGTTTTCAGGCAAAAGACGCATATGAAGATGCGCTGTCTCTTTTAGATTATTCCGCAAGAACGGAAAGTGAAATAAAGAAAAAGCTTCTATCGAAGGGATACCTTGATGCCGTCATCGACAGCGTGATTGAAAGGCTAAAGGACGCAAGGTTGATAGACGACAGACAGCTTGCCGAGAGAATTGCAGAAAACGCAAGCGATCGAGGCATCGGCGCCTACGCGCTTAAAAGAAAACTCAAACTGCGCGGAATCAGCGAAGAGGATGTGGAATACGCTTCTTCCCTCATGGATGAGGACAAGGAAAAGGAAGGCGCGAAGCGGGAATGCGAAAGGCTTTACAGAAAGTATGCCGCCCTTTCCGTCCGGGAAGCTAAAGCGAAATTGTCGGCGGCGCTTTCAAGACGCGGGTATTCCTGGGACGCAGTCTCGGAAGCAATTGAAAGCGTTTTGAATGATTCGGACGACTACGAATAACGAAACGAGGGGCGGCCAACGACCGCCCCCTATTTTTACGCTTCGTATACAATTTTTCCGCCCAGATACGTTTTAAGCGCTTTGATTTTGTGAATATTCTTTGTTTCAACTTCAAATGGATTTCCGTCGAGAATCGCAAAGTCGGCGAGAAGGCCTTCCCTGATCGTACCTTTTCTGTTTTCGTCAAACGATGCATATGCGCCTTCCGCCGTATAGGAGTTGAGCGCTTCTGAAACGCTCATGCATTCATGCGGATTGTACGGCGGAATATCTTCCTTTAAGGGCATGCGGGTGACAGCGCACTGGATACCGCGAAGCGGATTCGGAATTTCAACCGGGCAGTCTGTTCCGTTGGATACATGGCAGCCGAGGGTTTTCAGCGTATGAAACGCGTAACTTGTAGAAGCAAGCGCCTTTCCGACGCGCGATTCAACGATATATGCATCGTAGTCCAGAAACGCAGTCTGCGCATAAGCGTGAAGGTGCATATCGCTCATCTTCTGAAGTTGGTCCTTCCGCGTCAGCTGAACATGCACAATGCCGCTTCTGTGGTCGCGCTCAGGGGCAAGCGCAAATGCGCGTTCGTAGGAAGATAAAACCATATCCAAAACGCCGTCTCCGATGCAGTGGACGGCAATCTGCATATCGCCAAGATGCGCGATTTCGATCAGTTCGTCAAGCTGTGCCTGCGTAAAGATAGCAAGCCCCTTTTCGCCCGGTTGGTCGGCGTATTCCCCGGTCAGAAACGCGGTTCTTGCGCCGACAGAGCCATCGCCCAGAAGCTTTAACGGCCCGATTTTAAATAAGTCCGTTCCAACGCCGGTTTTATAACCCTTAGATAAGAATCCTTTGAGATCTTCAGGATTTACAAACTGGCTCTGCTCGTTGATACGAACGGTGAGCTTTCCCTCGTTTTCCAATTCCTTATAAGCCGAAACGACGTCTTCATAATTCATCTTGTCAAAAACGCAGAAGTCGTCAGAGTGCGCGCCGGTGATGCCCCAGGAATTAAGCACCTTGACAACACGCTCGATCATGCGCTTGAAATCGGCCTTGGTATGGGTTTTAAAGTTTGACTGGATCATGTCCATCGCAGCGTCGCGGAACACGCCGGTCGGATATCCGTTTTCATCCAGATCAAACTGACCGCCGTAGGGCTGCGGAAGCGTTCCGTCGATTTTCAGCATTTCAAGCGCCTTGGTGTTGACCGATAAGCAATGACCGCAGCTGCGGGTGATGGAAATCGGGTGCGTTTTTGATACTCTGTCGAGGTCGTGGCGCGTGGGAAGTTCTTTTGCGCCGGAAAAACAATCCTGATTGAAGCCGCGCCCGGTAATCCATTCGCCGTCAGGGATCTTCTTTTCATCTTTAAAAGCGATCAGAGCGTCTACCACTTCATCAATTGAGCCGGTCGCCTCGATCAAATCGCAGATTTCAAGCGCGTGGCCGTAATTGATAATGTGCATGTGCGAATCAATAAAGCCCGGCGTTACGAATTTTCCGCCTAAATCCGTAACGGTATCGCCCGCCTGCTTTTTTGAAAGCGCATCTTCGGTGTTTCCGACGTAGGCAAAAACGCCGTTTTCAACAATAAAAGCGGATTCAAGGGCTTCGCTGCCAGTAAATACGCGTCCGTTTATAAAGATTTCTCTCATGTTTTTTCCCTCCTGAATGCTAACACGTATTGTACAACGATGGAAAAAGAAAAACAAGAGGAAAATAAAAAAGCTGCGCTAAAACGCGGCATAAACAATTATCCCTCAAATCCGACTAGAAGGCCGCCCTCTTCTGCGTAGAAGCAGCAAAGCCCCTTGTTCAGCGTGATTTGGACGTCGCTGTCCGGGTAGGATTCATGGATAAGGTTTTTGAAGCTTTCGGCAGCTTCCGGGTTGTAGGAGTGCGCAAGGCGAACTTTTCCGCCGCGAAAGCCCAATTCCTTCATGGTTTCAAAAAGCTGATTGAGCGTTTTTCGTTCGCCTCTCACCTTGTGCATCGCCTCAAGCGTTCCTTCATCGCTGGCTTTGCCTACAATCCGAAGACCAAGTACGCCGATGGCTTTGGCGATAACGGGATTTACTCTTCCGTTTTTCGCAAAATTGTCAAGCGATGAAAGGAAGAACGCAAGATGCGTCTTTTTAAGATAGCTCTTAATTTCGGAAACTACATCATCGAATGAGAAGCCCTGCTTGATCAGTTCGTCGTACTTTTCCAAGAGAAGCTGCATCTCGGGGACGGTTGAAAGTGTGTCTAAAATAAATACTTTTCTCTCCGGGTGCATCTGTTCATACTGCGCCTTTGCAATCATCGCAGCATTATAGCAGCCGGAAAGATTGCTGGTAATGGAAACGCCGTAAACAATGTCGGCGTCTTTAAATGTATCCAGCCAGTCCTCAACGCTAGGGCATGCAGTGGATGACTTTCCTTTGTATGCTTTGAGTTCGGAAAGCATCTTAAGCACGTTCAAATCATCATTATCCACATATTCTTTTATAGTAGTAACAATTTTCATGGGCGCGGCATAAACCAATGGCGTATGATTCGGATAAATATTTGCGGAAGAGTCCGCGACAAGCCTGATTTTCATATCGTTTCCTTTCGGATCCCCTTTTGTATCGAGTATTCATAAACCTATGACAGAGTGAAGGATAACACATAATTGTTACTGTGTCAAGGGTTATTAAAAAACCTAACACACGAAATAACTTATTGACAAAAGAGTATAAGATGCTATAATGTAAGCATGGATAATGAAATCAGAAGCAAGCTCTCAGAGGTCGTTCGGGATTTTACCCTCCCGCGATACAACGAAATCCCCAATATGGGCCTTTATTTAGAGCAGACAACCAAATATATTAAGCAAACGCTGATAACGCTGGATTGTTTTGAAGTTACCGGGTCGATGATCAGGAACTATGTCAAAATGGGCCTTGTAAAGAATCCCGAAAAAAAGCTTTACTATCGGGATCAGATCGCGCACCTTATATCGATCACCATTTTGAAAGCCATCATTCCGCTTGATGTCATCCAGCGTTTTTTCAAGAGTCAGGAAACAGTCTATACCGATCAGGTCGCGTATGACTATTTTTGCATGGAAATGGAAAACATCCTCCATGCACGCTTTGGTCTGACGGATGATGTAAAAGATATCGGCACAACAAACAGCATTCAGAAGGAGATGCTTAGAAGCGCAATCACGGCAGTTTCGCATCTTATATATGTCAATGAATGTTTGAAAAGAATAGACGAATAAAGAATCGCCCGGATACTATGATATGTACCCCCAATACTGCGTGTCCAGTATTGGGGGTACATATCACTGTCGACTCATGTGCTTTATATTAAAAACCTCCGATACGCTTTGTACCGGAGGTTTTTATGCGGGTAACAGGACTTGAACCTGCACGCCTTACGGTAATGGAACCTAAATCCATCGCGTCTGCCAATTCCGCCATACCCGCATGCAAAGTGTATTATACTTGCTTGCGCGCGGAATTGTCAAGAGAAAGACACGTAAAGCGCTATTTTGTGTGGTAATCTTTTTGTGCAAGCTTTTTCGCCGCTTCTTCGCGGCCTGTTTCATACAGACGCTTCACATAGGCGTCCTTCCAGCCGGTCGTGTGATACGGGCCGCCCTCGTGCATAACCGTCCACATGGGGTCAATGGGCGAATCGCTTACAAGCATCTGTTCCTCGTGCCAGTCGAGCAGAATTTTCGCGCCCTTCGCGCAGATTTCGGGATATTGCTCTTTCACGTCGTTCAGCTCGTGCGGATCGTCCTTCACATTGAACAGCATTTCCTTATCAAACAGGTGGAAGCCGTCGTGAATGGTTCTTACGTAGAGCCAGTCTCCGAAGCGCGCGCTTCTTTGGCAAACGTGCGCCATCTGAGAAAGAACAAGCGCTTCCCGTCCTGCGCCTTCGTTTTTTGTAATGCAGGAAGCAAAGCTTTTGCCGTCCCAATTTGGAGAGGCTGAAACATTTAAAAGTTCAGAAAGCGTAGGAGCAAGATCAAGCTGGTAATGAAGCCCCTTATCCACCCTTCCGCCCTCGACGCCCGGCCACTTGATAATCATGGGAATGTGGCAGGTAGGTTCGTCGGCTGTCGCATGCTCAGCGTAAAGCCCGAGCTCGCCCATGTTCTCGCCGTGGTCCGAGGTTATGATGACCGCGGTGTCCTCGTAGATTCCAAGCTCCCTAAGCTTATCAAATATCTGTCCGCAGGCCCGATCCGCCCAAGCGATACCGCAGTCATAGCCGTCGATAAAGCGTCTGACGCCATCCATATCGCGCACAGATCCCGGATGACGCGGCCATGCGGGGTTTTCAACGTCGGTGTACATGCCGATTTCTCTTGCGCCGTGAGGCGAAGCAATGTGCTGATGGCTTTCTAAAATTTCTTCCGTAATAAAGGTCGGAACAGGATCGTTTTCAAAGGGATTTCCAAAGCTTTCAGGCGCTCTATAGGGCGTATGCGGGTCCCACAGATGGAAATGCAGATACCAGTTGTCTTTTTTTCCGCATCGGTCAAGCCAATCAAGCGCGATCGGCGTGAGGCTTTCAGCGCTTTCGCCGCCGCAGCTGCCCTGATTGTAGATTTCATGGAATCCCGCGTTATACCAGTAGGATGAATGGCGTTCTGCAAATGTAGAAATGGATACCGTGTGCATTCCGGCGCGCCTGAAAATGCGATTAAAATTATTCATGTCAGTCTGATCCATGAAATCACGGCTTCTGCCGGTCAGTCTTCTGTCAGCAGCGGTTCCGCCGTGCCCGACCGCGCCGTTATGAATGCCGAACATCCCGGAAATGAGCGCGGCCCTGCTCGGAAGACAAGGCGCATCGGAGGTATACATGCAGTCAAAGCGCGTGCCTTCCCGGGCGATTACGTCCATATTGGGCGTGGTGTTTCTGGGATAACCGTACGCGCCCATGTGATCGGGGCGGAGCGTATCGATGTCTATGTACAAAATGCGCATCTCTTCAAACTCCTTTTTTTCTTAAGTATATCACGAAAAAACAAATCGCGCAAGAAAATTGAATTGCAAGCATCGGGAAGGATATGCTATAATGAAAAAAAGGAGGCGCGGAGAATGGAATTTAAAAAAAGCATACAGGACATATTTACGATTCTTCATTATTCATCCTGTGACTCCACCAATACAAGAATCAAGCAGAGTGCGGACGAATCGAATGACAACACAGTGTGCATTTCCGATCATCAGGCAAGCGGGAGAGGCAGAAAAGACAGAACGTGGCTGTCAAGGACCGGCGCAGGCGCATGGTTTTCGTGTCTTGTAAAGCCTGCGCGTGATATCAGCGCTTCTTTAGCAAGCGGACTCGTATTCGTCGCGGCGCTTTCCGCAGCAAAAACGCTTAAAATACTTACGAATGCGGATATTAAGATCAAGTGGCCCAACGATATCGTGTTAAACGGTAAAAAACTATGCGGCATCATGTGCGAAATGCGCGCGCGGGGCATGAATCTGGATTATGCAGTGCTCGGAATCGGCGTAAACCTTTTGGGGCTTAATTTTCCGCCCGACCTCCCCTATGCTTCAAGCGTTCAAAAGGAAACCGGCCTTTCGATTCAGCCAATCGATTTTTTGCATGCCTTTTTAGAAATCTATAAAGAAGATCGCACTCTTTGGGAAGAAAACGGATTGGATGCAATTCTAAGTCAGATAAAGCCCTTATCGGCAACGCTTGGACAGAGAGTGAAGGCGATTTCGGACAATGAAACCTTTGAAGGAATCGCAAAGGATATACTGAAGGACGGATCCTTATTGATCGATTCAGCCGACGGCGAAAAAATTTTTATTGCCGGAGACGTATCCGTTCGCGGGATCATGGGATATGTATAGAAGGAGAGAAGGAATCTATGAAAGCAGTTTTAACGGCTTTTGAAATGCGGGAAAGCGAAAAGAAACTGTTCGATTCAGGCGTTCCTTCCATAAGCGTCATGGAACGCGCCGCAATACACCTTACGGAAACGCTCGTTCAGAAATTGGGCGACACCGAAAAAACCTGTATTTTTGCCTGCGGCGCGGGCGGAAACGGCGGCGACGGATATGCAGCGGCGCGGCTTTTCAGCAAAAAAGGCGGACGTGCGATTGTACTTACGGTATATCCGCCCCGGAATGAAGACGCGATTCGAAATTTTGAGCTTGCAAAAAAGACGGTGTTCGCCGTTTCCGATATGTCCCATCTATCTTCTCTCCCCACCCCAAACGCATGGGTGGACTGCGTTTTCGGAACAGGGCTTTCACGGGAAGTGGATGAAAATGCGAAATCCCTGATTAACAGAATGGAAGAAGACAGAAAAAAAGGCGCGATGGTTTTAAGCTGCGACCTTCCGACAGGTCTAAATTCCGACACAGGAGAAGTTATGGGCGCGTGCGTTCGTGCAGATACAACCGTAACCTTTGAGTGGATGAAAAGAGGACATCTTCTTGGCGAAGGTCCCGACGCTTCCGGGGATATCGTCGTTTGCGACATCGGTGTGAAGAATGAATATCTTCCGTGCAACTGCGCCCTGTTGATTGAAAAGGAAGACATTCGCAGAATGCTTCCAATCCGCAAAAAAACGGCGCACAAGAACGATTTTGGGCATCTTCTCATCATCGCGGGTTCTTTCGGCATGGCAGGCGCAGCCGCAATGTGCGCAAAATCGGCTATGAGAACCGGCGCGGGACTTGTTACGATTTTATGCGTTCGATCGATCGTTCCAATTTTGCAAACCTTGGTTCCGGAAGCCATGTGCGTTCCGATTGATGAGGATAACGGCGTGATTTCCGATTGCGGATATGAAAAGGCGCTTTCTGTCTTGGATGGAAAAAGCGCCGTTGCAATCGGGCCCGGCCTTACCAGAAACGCTTCAAAACGCATTTTAGAAGCAGTTCTCAAATCAAATCTTCCGGCGGTGATTGACGCTGACGCGCTTAACATTCTTTCCGATAATCCATACCTCAAAAAGCTTTTGAATCAGAATCATGCGCTCACGCCCCATCCCGGAGAAGCAAAGCGGCTTTTAGGAAAGCTTTCGAAAGATCCTTGCGAAAACGCCTTTATGCTTAATGATTTAGGCGCGCATGCAATTTTGAAGGGCGCAACGACGGTTTGTGTAAAGGACAGGAGAATCCTTTTCGCCGCCTCCGGGAACAGCGGCATGGCCAAGGGCGGCAGCGGAGACGTATTGACCGGCGTAATCGGCGCGCTGATGGCAATGGGCCAAAGCGCATCCGACGCGCTTTGGATGGGCAGCGAAATCCATAAAATTGCGGGCGATTTTGCAATGAAGAAATACGGAGAATACAGCATGCTTCCGACGGATACGATTGAATGTATAAAGGACGCTTATGACTATATACTCGCTTGAAGAATATAAGGAAATGGCCGAGCAAGCTTTAAAGGATACGGGCGCGTTTCTTCGCGTTTCCAGGGATGAAGGCCTTTTCGTAACGGACGCCAAAAGAAGAGGCGCGGATGTGAACGCGCTTAAAAAAAGGCTGCCCGGCTTTTCGTTTTCGGAGAAAGAGGGCCTTGTATACCTCACGCCGAATTACGGTTTTTCCTCTGAAGCCAATTCGGCCTGCACGATGATTCTAAAGTCCGACGCGGATAAAAGAGAAAGGCTTATAAGGACGCATCTTGCCGCGGCTATGCGCTCAAAGAACAAAGAAGAAATTGCTCTTTTTGAACGATTTTTTGAAAGGATGATAAACACATGACGATTACATGGCTTGGACACGCATGCTTTATGCTGGAGCTTAACGACGGGCGAAAAATCGTGACGGATCCTTTTGACGCCTCCGTTGGCTATAACACGCCCCGCTTAGACTGCGATATCGTGACAATCAGCCACGGACATCATGATCATAACGCAGTGGAAGAATTGTCCTCCTTTAAAACGAGCCTGTCGGAAGTCGGCGTATATGAATTTGAAAATCTAAAAATTTCGGCAATTTCATCTTTCCACGATGAGTTTGGCGGTGCAAAACGCGGAAGCAATCTGATTTTCAAGTTCGAAGCGGATGGAAAAACCATTGTTCATTTAGGCGACCTTGGACATACTACAAATGATGAGCAGACGAGTTTTATCAAAAATGCGGACGTTCTTTTGATTCCCATCGGCGGAACATATACGATAAATGCGGACGAGGCGATTCAGATTATCGACCGCGCTAAGCCTGTCTGCGCCGTACCAATGCATTTTTTAACGCCCGCCATTTCTTTTCCGATCGAGGATGAAAAGGCGTTTCAAAAAAAGACGAACGCTGTGTACTTACGTTCAAATTGCGCAAACGCAGACAATTTGAAAGGCGCGGTCATTTTCGATTATTAGAACAAAATTCGGCATAAAGCGAAATTACACGCATATATATTTTGCATACTCATGAAAAAGGAGCGTGCAAAATATGATTCACAAAAATTTTCTCAAAAACGCAAGGTCGGCGGCGGATCGATTTTTCCGTTCGGGCTTTGCGTTTCTCGCATTTCTTGCGCTTTTCTTTGTCATTTTTGCGTCACTTGCGCGTTTTGTGAATATGGCAAAGCACAATGAAATTCAATTAAAACGCGGCCTTTACCGAATGATGGAAACAGATATGTCGAAATGCGCGCAGATCGGCGTAAAAATGCAGTACGCCGGAGCTGATTATGAGGAAGAGCTGCTCCCAATGCTCGATATTTATCTTTATTCCCTAAACAGCGTGACGCAAGCCTTTTGCGAATCCTTTGGCGAAAACACTTCTCCCGTTCGCCGTCAGTTTTTGTCAAAGGTTGAAAACGCCAAAGAGCGCTTCGAACGCGACCTGAATGCGGGATATCCCTATGATGAATCTAAAAAATCGCTCGAAATGTATTTAAACGAATTTTCAGAAATTCTGGACAAATGGGACTATCAGTAATTTCTCCTGCGCCGCTGTTTTCATTTATTTACATGCGAAATTTTCCGTGAAAAAAGTTCAAAAATGTATTCCGTTTGACTCCGATATGCATTATAATAGTAGGTGCGGCGAACTACAGGGAGGTGTCAAAGTGAAATACCTGCATTCCTTATGGCTTAGCATCAGCCAATTGTATGAAAACCTGTTTTTGTATCCCGATTGGCGCAATTTTCTTGATATCGCAATTATTGCCGTTATTATATATTATTTAGTCAGCGTTCTTTTGCGAACGAGAGCCAGCGGCGTATTTAAGGGAATCGGCGTATTTTTTATCTGCACCTGGCTCAGTAAAATTCTTGAGCTCAGCGTTATCGGCTGGGCGCTTCAGCAATTTATCAATACCGGTGTTATCGTCATCGTTATTTTGTTCCAGCCGGAATTAAGACGCACGCTTGAACAGATCGGAAGAAGATCCACGCTTCCTCACGCAGCAGGAAAAACCAAAGCAAGAAGCTCCGACGAATGCGTGTCGGCGATTGTGCAGGCCATGACGAATATGAGCCGAAAGCGCATCGGAGCGCTCATTGTTCTTGAAAGAAAAACAGGTCTTCGCGAGTTTGAGGAAACCGGAACTCTGATTGACGCGGAAATAACCGCGCCGCTGATTGAGAATATATTTGAGCCCAACACCCCCCTGCACGACGGCGCAACCATTATCAGAAACAGAAGAATTCAGGCGTCGGCCTGTATTTTGCAGCTTTCGGACGATCCTACCATTTCCAAAGAGCTTGGAACGAGACACCGCGCCGCAATCGGTATTACCGAAACCACGGACGCCATTTCCCTGATTGTGTCGGAGGAAACGGGCATCATCTCTATGGCGCGCGAAGGAAAGCTCACCCGCTACATCGACAACAAGGCCCTTGCGCAGATTCTTACCGAAATTTTTTCAAGCGATAAAATGTCGCCGGCGAAAAAAACCTATCATCTGAAAAAGAGCGGAAAAGCCACGCGAAACGAAAATTCGATTAGTGAAAGCTGAGGAGGACAAGGCTTTGAAATCATTGAAAAACACCCGATTCCGCGAGTGGCTTCAGGTTATCAAAGAAGCGATCTCCCGCCGGATTTTTCTCAAGGTTATGAGCGTGGTGTTTGCGCTTCTCATATGGGCGTACATCATTGACACGACGCCTGATTTGACGCGCTCGCGTTATGTGGAAAACCTAAGCGTTTCCGTTACCGGCACCTCTTCTTTGAACAATCACGGCCTTGCGCTCGCGACAGACGTTTATCAGGATTATCAGGGTGCGATCGACGCCAACGTAAATGTATCGCAGAAGGAATATGCAAAGCTGTCAGGCGATAATGTGAACGTGTTTTTGGATGTCTCAAACATCCGCTCCGCAGGGACGCATGAGATTCCGCTTACCGCAACGTCTGCGCACGGCACGGTCACCAATCTTTATCCGGAATTCATAACGGTTCGCGTCGACTATCTGGATACCCGAGAGGTGCCCATCGAAGTTGAAATGAACGGAACATACAAGGATCATTATTGGTACTCCATAAACGAACAAAGCGTAAACCCCCAGACGATTACGGTTTCCGGCCCCGCATCGATCGTTCAGAATGCAGCAAGCGCGGCTGCCCGCGTGGATATCACAGGTCAGGAAAGTTCTTTCAGGCGCGCTGCAATCCTTCGCCTTCAGGATGAAGTTGGCGAGGCGATCAACACCCGCCTTCTTACGCGTTCTTCAAGCACCTGTTCTGTGAGCATCGAGGTTTATCCTACCAAGGAAATCCCCGTCACGGCGGACGCAACCCAAATTGTTGTGGCCGACGGCTATGAAATTGCGGAAATTACCTTCCAGCCCGCTTCCATTACCGTTGCTGCGCAGAGCACGCTTTTACAGGGGATTGAAGCGCTGCCCGTCGAAATACCCGACAACATGCCGGTTCTGAACAAAACCTACACCAAGCGTCTTTCTGTATCAAAGCTTCCTGACTTTAAGTTTATGTCGACAAATCAGGTATATATGACCATCACGCTTCGGGAAAAGGTTACGTCTGTCACGATCAATAATATTCCGATCGAAAAGCTGGGGCTTGGAGACAACTACGAGTCGATTTTGTCGCCTTCTACCGTCTCTATCATGGTAACAGGTCCTCAATCGATTGTAAATTCTCTTACGAATGAAGACATTTATGTGTATGTGGATATGTCCAATCTCATTCGCGGCACATACTACATGCCTGTATTTGTCGGGAACAATTCCGAGCTCTCATACGACTTAATTACACCCCAGTTTATCAGAGTAAACGTTACGGATTCGCAGCGAAATGTAAAGACGCCGATGGAGGAATAAAATGACGAACAACGGCTTTGCCGCCGATTTTCTTCAAATTTTGCTTGGCTGGCTTCAGAGCCTGTTCAACAGCGTTTGGGCGCTGTTCAGCGGCGGAAGCGGCGGGAGCCTGCTCAGATGGTTTTCGGAAAACTGGCTGGGCTTGCTTGTGGCGCTTTTGATCGCGGGCGTCGTAACCGATGTTGTCGTTTACTTGTTCCGCTGGCGCCCTTTCTGGTGGTGGTTCAGAAAGAAGCGCCTTGTAATTGACGACGAGGCCTACGATGATTATCTTGGCGTAAAGGTCACGCGAACGAACGACGGAAGATATGTTGTTCCTTCAACAATTGTTAAGCGAAACCGCAAAAGAGAAGAAGACGATTTTGAAGACGAAGATATTTTCGACGTCAGAAATAAGAGAAAAAAACGAGATCCATTTGAGGTAGATGCAAAAAACTCCCGAACGAATCACCGCCATTGGCAAGCGTCAAGGAGAAAAGGTTCAAGATGAATCTTATAGATATCGTCATATCCCTGTACCCTTTCATAGTTACATTATTGTATCTGTGCACTTTTGCCATAGCGATTTTTGCGTATTTTGCACGCGCTTTTATGCTTTATACAGGAAACAGGCGGTTTGACAATTTTCTTTTCGGGCCGATCTTTAAGATAGATGAAAACAAGAAACACATAGGGCGAATATGCCTTTTTGTGTTTCTTGCGTTTTTATTATCGAGAATACTCATTCTGCTGATTGGTCAGATCGGATTCATGCTGGAAGGCAAAACAACCCATCTGTACGATTACAGGGAATTTATTTTTAGTCAATGGGATGCGCCGCATTATATCGGTATTGCGGAAAACGGCTATGTGAACGAGGGCGACGCGCGGCTTCACATCGTGTTCTATCCGCTTTATCCGTTTCTTGTTCGGCTCATAAATTTGATTACAGGCAAGTCTTTTCTTTCATCGGCGATTCTTTCGAATTTTTGCCTTCTTGCCGGCGGCGTATTTTTGTATCTATTAACCTTTGACGCTTACGGCGCAAAGATTGCCCGCGCATCCGTCCTCCTTTTCATGTTTTCTATGGGCGCGGTATTTTTCTCTATTCCCTATACCGAATCGCTGTTTTTTCTTCTTACGGTGTCATGCGTCTATTTCGCCCGAAAACGCCGCTTTTACCTCGCGATTTTATTAGGCGCTCTTTCTTCGCTTACACGGCTTCCTGGCGCGATAACGGCCGTTTGCGTGTTTTTTGAGATGATCCGATCGCGCCTTGGATATATAAGGCGAATCGGCGAAGAAAACACAAGATTAAAGCGCGCATTCATTGTGTCAGGCGAAGCATTTTTCAAATGCCTCTTTATCCTTTTGGGCTTTTGCGCGTACTTAATCATCAACAAAGCCGTCACCGGCGACGCGTTCAAATTTCTGGAGTACCAGAAAAACCATTGGGGTCAGGAAGCCGGCAATCTCTACAAAACGTGCGAATATTCGATACGGTATCTTTTCTATCCTTTTGAAAAATGGTATCAGATGGGCGTGTATCTGCCGCAATGCGCCGCGATTCTTTTTAGCGTGCTTGTTTTGTTTTTCTCAAAAAAGGCTGCGCATCCATCCGACCTTGCCTACGCTGTAGTCTATGTTTTCGTAACGCTCTCGCCTACGATGCTAATCAGCGGACCAAGGTATATCAGCGCGATGTATCCCCTATATCCGTTGGCCGCGGTCATTATGAACAAAAACCGCGTTTCAAGAATCCTGATTATAATTGTTTGGGCTTTATTCTTTGTGTACTCAAGCTATATGTTCTTGGTTAAATGGACGTATCTGTAATGGAAAACGAGCCTTCACGGCGTTTTATTTGCCTGAAGGCTCGTTTTCTGTGCGCTTTGGAAGCTCTATTATGAATTTTGTAATTGCGCTTTGCGAATCCACGAACAGCTGACCGCCTGCGGACGCAACAATTTCCGAAACGATTGAAAGCCCCATGCCTCTTTCGGTTCCTTTCGTGGAATATCCGGCGGCGAATATCCGTCCAAGCGCATCCTGATCAATCGCCGGACCGTTATTGGACACTGTCATGCGATAATGCGAGGCGTTTTCCTCAAACGACAGCCGAATCAGCCCATCGCTTTGGCCGACCAATGCGTCAAACGCATTGTCGATAAGATTAGAAAGTGCCCTTGAGATTTCGTAAGGCGTAAGCGGCAGGCGATCAAGAGGCGTGGAAACGTTCACCACGAAAGCAATTCCCGCCTCCTCCGCATCGTTTGATTTTGCGGCGATCAACGCGTTGACGGCGGGATATGACGTTTTCAGAATTTTGCTGACCTTATTCAAATCCGTATGAACGCGCTCTATGTAATCAATCGCTTCCTTAGGCTCGTTAAGCTCTAAAAGCGAGTAAATTACCTGCAGATGATTCATAAAATCATGCCGCTGCTTCCGCATTTCGGTGTTCAGAAGCGTAAGATGATCAATGGAATCCTCAAGCATGTCGTTATGCTCGTCCAATGCGCGCGTTCGCACGGCTTCCCGGATATCAAGAATTGCGCCGGATGCGTTAACGACAAGAACTGAGATCAGCAAAACGCGCATGGAGACGCTGTTGATCAGTTCCGGTGAAAAAAGGAGAATACCTGATATGAACAGGGCGGACGCGATCTGCGCGGAATTGACCAGTATCGCCATCAAAGACAGCTTCCTGAAATTGATGCTGTCTGACGTCAATCGTCGCATGCTTATTTTCTCCTTTAAAGTACCCAGTAAATAAATTTCAGAACATCCATATAGTCGTCCGCGTCGAATTCAACCGTATAAACGCCGGTCTGCCTGCAGCCGGGATACCATTTTGCGCCGGATGCTTTCATATGCTTTTTGAAACAGATTTCCACATTAAAGCGCTCGGGCAGAGGAAATAAGCAGTCCTTTTTGTCTGCCTTCATGGCTTTTTCGGCGCTTTCGCGGATGGCCTTTACAGCGGCGTTCGGGTGAATGGAAACGCTGCCCGCGCCGAAGCCCTCGCTCACCGGAACTACGGTTGTTCCCGGGCACTTGGTTTTCATCCAGTCGCAAAGCCCTTTGTCGCCCGTTACCATGTATACGGGGATTCCGAGATACGCAGCCGTCATGCTGTTCAGCATTAGCTCAGAGCAAATTTCGCCGTTGATTTTCACGTACATGTTCTGCGTGTTCATGGTGTGAGACAAGGGATTTGTGTTCATTCCAGCCGCTGAATGATAGCCGGTAAAAAACACGCCGTCGAAGCTTTCGTCGAGCCCCGCCATCATCGAAAAGGGATGCCTTCCCCATTCTCTGAAAATGCGGACGTTTTCGGGAAGCAATTCGGGATTGATGTTTCGCGCGGAATCGTGCGCATCCTTTACAAAGATTTCCTTAGCGCCCGCTGCGTTTGCGCCCTCGCAGGCTGCGGCAACTTCTCTTGACATCTGCTGGGAAAAATGGCCGTAACCATCCTTCCCCTTTTCGGTTTCGTCCCAATGGACGATTCCTGCAGTACCCTCCATGTCGGACGAGATAAAAATTTTCATGGAAGCTTTCTCCTTATTTCGCCTGCTCCTCTACGGAAACAAATTCAACCACATTCGTTCCGTCGTTCCAGAGACGTTCGATGTTGTAAAACTGTCTCTCTTCAGGGTGGAAAAGGTGCACGATGACGCTTGCATAATCCAATACAATCCAGCGGGAATCGCGAACGCCGTCGTTTCTGCGCGGGAAAACGTTCTTCTCCGCCAACTTATCGGTAACTTCCTCATAAAGCGTGTGAACCGCCTGCGCGCTCCTTCCGGAAGCGATGACGAAATAATCGGTGATGGATGTTAAATGGTCGACCTTCAGAATCGTGATATTTTCGGCCTTTTTGTTATCAAGAATGCCCGAAATGTTCATTGCGAGTTCATAGGGGTTATTGATCATATGAGCTCCTCCGTATCATTAATCATTTTGACGGTTGTCGGGTGTGCTTTGCCGCCGCAGGAAACGACGTATCCCATGGACAATTCCGCGCATTTTTTTAAAGCGGCAAGAAGATTCGTTTCAGCCAGTTTCCTTGCTTCTTCAAGCCCGTTAAAAGGCTTTCTTCCGGGCTCGATAAAGTCGGCTACAAAGACGATTGCATCCAGCTTTGTCGGGCGCTGGCAACCGATGGTATGAGAGCGAATTGCGTGCAGGATATCGGGATCGGATATCCCGTACAGCCGCTTTGCAGCCGCCGCCCCCGCGGGCGCATGAAGAACGGCCGGCGCGGAAATTTCAAATTCATCCGGTGGGAACCCTTCTTCATTTGAAATCTCAATCATTTCATGCACGTCCATTCGCTTGGCTGCGTCGTGCAGAAGCGCAGCGATGCACGCCTTTTGATCGTCTGCCCCGTGAAGAATCGCAAGCTCCTTCGCACTTTCAATTACGCCCAACGTATGAAGATACCGGGATTCGGATATGGACGACTGCAAAAGGCGCTTCATTTCGTTTATTTCCATAATCCGCCTCCTTTTCACAACTATTATACACTAAAATGCCTTGTTTTACAATGAATAATTGCATTTCTCATGTTCAATACTGATAAAAAATCGCAGGAGTAAAAACATGGGAAAATATCTGGACACTTTTTCGTTTTCGCTATCATCGTTTCTGATTATGTTTACGCTTTTATCGTTTACAGAAAAAGACATTCGGCTAATTGGCGTTCTGTCCGCTGTGACGGCGTTTTTAGTCGGAGTTATCGTTCATTGGGTTTTAAAAAGGACGCCGATTCTGAAATTCAGAAGGCGAAGAAACGAATCCGAGAAGAAAATCAAAGCGCTTATTTACATGGATGAAAACGACGCGCTTAACAGCGTGTATGGTCTTCTTTCACAAAAATATCGCCTGAAAGACTCGATCCTTAATGCGGGATGTATGCTTTTTAAAGAGGGCGAGCACGAAACCCGGTATGCGCTTGTGGTTATAAGAAAATTTAAGGTTTCCCCGGATGATATTCTGTCTAAATGGCGAGAAATCAAAAAGAATATGTCTTTAGAGAAAATTGTTTTTGCGATCCCGGGAAAGAGCGATCCCGATGTCAAGCTTATGCCGATAAAGCTTGCGTCTCCAGACGTTATGATATTGGACAAAATTCGTCTTAAAAAGCTTTTGCGGAAATATGATTTTGAAATCACAACGCACGCTTTAAGAAAACGCATAAAGTTCAAACAAAGAGTCAAGGCGTTTATAAGCAGAAAAAGAGCGGTTCGCTATATTGCATACGCTCTTTTACTGACGGTAAACTATATTTTGTTTGGATCAATCCTCTATCTGATCTTCGCTTCCTTGCTGGGTTTTGCCGGTGTGTTCAGCTTTCTTTCGGAAAATGAAAGCGAGTTTTTATCCGATTAAAGAAGCGCGTTAAGATCGATGGTTTTGTGCTCGCGGGATTCTCTGTAGATGACAAAGCGGTTGCCGATGACCTGTACGGGCTCGGCGTGCACCTTTTCGCAAAGCTCCTCGCAGGCTTCGCGCGCGGTGTAGGGCGCGTTGCGCTGTACGGCAACCTTGATCAGCTCTCTTGCTTCCAGCGCGTCATAGGCTTGTTTTAAGAGGGTTGGGCCAATGCCCTCTTTTCCGATGTGAAGAATCGGCTGAAGCATCGCGCCCATGGATCGAAGACCGGCTCTCTGCTTGGTAGTCATAGTCTGTATCCTCCGTATTATTCCATAAATTCAAATTCCATATTGTCAATACGCACGGTGTCTCCTTCGCCCGCTCCGGCGTTACGCAGCGCATCAATAACGCCCATCTTTCGAAGCGAACGATGGAAGAATTTGAGGGAGTCCTCGTCGCCGAAATTGACGGAGCGCATAAGCTCCTCAACGGCGGAGCCGGAAACCTCATAGGCGCCTCCGTCGTTATGGATAGAGAAGGTGAGCTCTTCCCTTTCGACTTCAAGTACTTCTTCTTCGAAGGGCTCAACCTCGGGAAGGGTCTTGATCATCTTAACGACTGCGCGCATAAGCTCGGTAAAGCCCTTATGGGTTGCTGCGGACACCGGGAAGACCTGAATGCCTGTACCGGCAAGCTTTTCCCTTAGGCGAAGAAGGTTTTCTTCTGCGCCGGGAAGGTCGCTTTTATTGGCGGCGACGATCATGGGCTTGTCCTTGAGCTTTCCATATGCCTCAAGCTCCTTCATGATCGCGTCAAAATCCTCGTTCGGGTCGCGGCACTCGCTGCCGGAAATATCCAGAACATGAAGCAGCATGCGCGTTCTTTCGATGTGACGAAGGAAGTCAAAGCCGAGCCCTACGCCCTCGCTTGCGCCTTCAACGATGCCGGGAATATCCGCCATGATGAATGAGAAATTGTCCTGCTTGGCAATACCGAGGTTCGGCGCGAGCGTTGTAAAGTGATAATTGGCAATTTTGGGTTTTGCTTTCGTTACGACGGACAAAATCGTGGATTTTCCAACATTCGGAAACCCGACGAGTCCCAGATCCGCAATGGATTTAAGCTCCAATGTGACGTCAAGCGCTCTGCCTCTTTCGCCGGGCTTTGCATAAGCGGGCGCCTGACGGGTCGGCGTTGCGAAATGCTGATTTCCAAAGCCGCCGTTGCCGCCTCGCAAAAGAATTTTGGGAACATCCGTCTCAACAAGATCCAAAAGCACCTTGCCGGTTTCCTGATCGCGAACAACGGTTCCTCTGGGAACCTCGATGCCAACATCCTGCCCGGAAAGCCCTGTTCTTCTGGAGCTGGTTCCGTCCTTTCCGTTTTCAGCGGCAAAGGAGCGCTTGAATCGGAAGTCCATCAGCGTATGAAGACGATCCGAAGCCAGAAAAACGACGTTTCCGCCGCGTCCGCCGTCTCCGCCGTCGGGACCGCCGGCCTGTACATATTTCTCGCGGTGGAAGGAAACGCAGCCGTTTCCGCCGTCGCCCGCTTTAATGCGGATGTTTACGGTATCGACAAAAAGAGGCATGAATGTTTTTCTCCTTTTTAAAGGTTCTTTTCACAAAGGCCGTGGTTCAGCGGACAATTATCGCACGCAGGGTTTCTTGCATGACAAATTCTTCGTCCGTGCCAGATGAGAAGATGATGCGTTTTTGAACGCTCGCCTTCTGGAATAACGTCTCTTAATTGAATTTCAACTTTGTCCGGCGTGTTTGCGCAGGCAAGACCGATTCGGTTAGAGACGCGAAACACATGCGTATCGACCGGAATCTGATCGTCTCCAAACGCGGCAAGAAGCACGACGCCCGCGGTTTTCTGGCCGACGCCCGGAAGCGACATAAGCTCTTTTCGCGTGTCCGGAACGCGACCGCCATATTGGCTTATAAGGATTTTGCACGCTTCCAGAATGTGCTTAGCCTTCATTCTGTAAAGGCCGCATTCGCGAATACGCTCTTCCAATTGCTCCTGCGTGAGCGTAAGCATGGATTGCGCGTCGGGAAAATCGCGAAACAGCGTTTCCGTTACCATATTTACGCGCTTATCGGTGCACTGCGCGGAAAGCATGGTAGCAATCAGCGTTTCAAAGGGATTTGAAAAATGAAGCTCTGCCCTCGCCTCCGGATAGAGTTCGGACAGGGCTTCAAAAACGTTTAATGCTTTATCTTTGGTCATTTGTATCTCCTTAATCGTAAGCTCATATATTATATACAGCGAATGTTTTTTCCGATACATGATCCGTGTAAAAAGTTCTCTCAAGTTTCATAAAACGGACAATCTGCCGCGCCCCAGCGACGGATCTACTCGGTATAACCCGATGAGATTTGCATTCTTTTCGCGTGAAACAATTCTTTTCACATTTGCAGCGTCATTTATATTAAACCGCACGGAAAGGCCGCAGCCTGCGGATATTTCTCTCGGTGTGGAAACAACGCTCGATGAAATCCCGTTTCTTCTTAAAAGGTCGTTAATTTTCATGACCTGCTGGCGGGATCTGTAAGCGGCGACTCCATAGGATTGATCCATACCTCATCCTCCCATCATAGTTCCCGGCTTTCGCCAGTATTCTATAGTACGTGAGAAAGGGAAAGCGGGTGCGTCGAAAGGATGATGGATATGAACGAAATATACTTGGATCATGCCGCTACAAGCCATCCAAAGCCGAAAGAGGTTATTTCGGCGGTTGTAAAGGCTTTGAGCGAAGGTAATGCGAACCCTGGAAGAAGCGGCTATCCAAGGGCAATTCAGGCGTCAAACACGATTTTTGAAGCTCGACGAGCGCTTTCAGAGATTTTAAACGCAAATGACCCAATGGAGATTGCCTTTACATACAATTGCACCGATGCGATCAATCTTGCAATCAAGGGTACGGTCCCAAAGGGCGGACATGTGATTGTATCAGCGCTTGAACACAATTCCGTTTTGAGAGTATTGGGCGAAATGAAAAGAGCGTGCGAAATTGAGATGGAGATCGTTTTTCCAAAGAAAAACGGCTATATCGATCCCAAGGAATACCTTAAGCGAGTAAAAAGAAATACGGCTTTAATGATCCTGACGCATGCGTCGAACGTAACCGGCGCGATACAGCCGGTTGATGCGATCGGCTGTATCGCAAAGTCGATGGGCATTCCCTTTCTGATTGACGGCGCGCAGGCTGCCGGCGAAACGGAAACCGACGTTCAAAAGCACAAATGCGATCTTTATGCGTTTGCCGGGCATAAGGGGCTTCTCGGTCCGCAAGGCACGGGAGGATTATATGTAAAAAGCGGATGTTTATTAAAACCGTTTCGCGTGGGCGGCACGGGCAGCGCATCGGAAAGCATTTACCAGCCTTACGACGTTCCCGACCGCTATGAGGCGGGCACGATGAATCTTCCGGGAATTTCGGGGCTTTTGGAAGGAGCGAAATACGCTTTCAAACACAAAAAGGAAATTTACGAGAAAATTCGCTTTCTGACCGACGCTTTGTACGAGGGCCTTTCATCAATCAGAGACGTCACAATTTATACGCCTCCAAACGCAGCCTTCCGAACCGGCGTAATCAGCTTCAATATCGGCGACATGAGCTCGCAGGACGCAGCCCAGCAGCTATACGAAAGCGGTTTCTGCATTCGCAGCGGACTTCATTGCGCGCCTTACGCTCATGCATTTTTGAATACGCAATCGCGCGGGGCGGTTCGCGCAAGCGTTGGATACTCAAACACATTTTATGAGATAGAATCCTTTATAGAAAGCGTCTATCTTCTTTCAAAAACGCAGGGGCCGACACGATAATGCCGGTCCCTGTTCGTTTATTCCGCCTTCTCGGCGATCATTTTTTTGACCTGATCGAAAGCAGCCTTCAGCTGGTTGTCGTTTTCCATATCAGGCGTGTAGATGGAAGGATCGTAATCTTCCGAGAGCTCTACCACAATATCGGGCTGAATGCCGACCTCATGGATATTTCGGCCGGTCGGCGTATAGTAGGCTTCGATCGTCAGCTGCATGCCCGCGCCGTCGGACGGGAATGTGTGAACCTGCTGAACGATTCCTTTTCCGAAGGTATTTGTGCCCATTACGACGCCCATTTTGTAATCCTGAATGGCGGCGGTAAACACCTCGGAGGCGCTGGCGGTCATTTCGTTTACCAGAACTACCATGGGCAGCCCATAGGCATATTCGTTGGAATAATGGTTCTGTCTGTCGCCGTAACGATCCTCAGTGTACATTATCAGTCCTTCCGGCACCATAAGGTCGGTGATGTTCAAGCATGTATACAATTCACCGCCGGTATTGGAACGGACGTCGAAGATAACGCCCTTGACTTCGGCGTCGTTAAACGCGCGAAGCGCTTCCTTTACGCCTGTAAAAGCGTCTCCGAGGAATTCGTAGAGGATAATATAGCCGACGTCGTCAAAAATATAGTACTCGACGCGGTTGATGTTAACTTTTCCGCGCATAACAGAGAAGGTGAGCTTCTCGCCTTTTCGGGAAACCGTAATTTCAACCGTGGTTCCGTCTTCGCCCTTTACGAGCGAAACGGCATTGTTTAAATCCTCGTTCGTCTTTGCGCTTACGGGCGTTCCGTTTACATGCGTGATAACGTCTCCGGCGAGAAGACCGGCCTTCATTGCACAGCTATCCTTAAATACGCGGTTTACGCACAGACCGCCTTCCTTATCTGAGGAAACCAGTATGCCTATGCCGGAATACTTGCCGGCATGATTTTCAAGGCTTTCCGTCATTTCGTCGGGCGTATAGTAAAAGGTATACGGATCGTCAAGGCTTGCGAGCATACCGTCAATAGCTCCTTGAATGAGCGTATCGGAATCGACTTCCTTATAATAATTGCTCATGAGGATTTGGTATACTTCATTAAGTCTTGTGTAACGCTTTTCAAATTCCTTATCGCCGCCAAAGATAATCTCGGTGGCGTTTGCGTCAATTCTTGTAACAGAGAGCGTAATCGCGGCGGTCATCGTGATTACAATCAACAATGATATGCATACCGATAACACCGCAACAGCGTTTTTTGAAAGATATTTCATAGAATTCTCCTGGCCAAATGCAATTTAGATGCGGCCCTTTCGATCATCGGACGATTTTCCAAGGAGCATCATAAGCTTAAACGTAACAGCATCGTCAAAAGCTCTTAAATCGAGGCCGATAATGCGCTGAACCTTATCAAGGCGATAAACGAGCGTATTTCTGTGAATATACAGCTGACGCGCGGTTTCCGAAAGATTCAAGCTGTTTTCAAAGAATTTTTCGATGGTATGAATCATTTCGTCGTTGAAAAGACGCGCTGTCTTTCTGTTGAACATCATGTGGTGGAAGCTGTTAGAGGTATCCTCCGGAATGTTGGAGAGGAAACGCTCAAGCAGCATTTTCCTGAATACGAAAACGTTTTGCTTTCTGTGGTACACGCGGCCGACATTGATAGCGCTTCTGGCTTCCTCATAGGACTCGCAAAGCTGGCTGAGCTTTCCTCGGACGTCGCCGATGCCAATCAGCGCAGTATGGCTGGTTTCGCTCATGAAGGTGTTCTGAAGCGCATTGGCAAGCTGCTCCATCTCGGAAAATTCAAATCTTTCGTCAATCGTCTTAATAAGCGCAACGGCGTGACGGCCGACTTCCGCAACTAGGTCCTGACTATTGTCGGAGACGACATTTTTAAGAATGGACATTGCGGTTTCCGCGTCAAGCTCCGAAAAATGGAAGTACATAACGCAGCGTTCCTGGTTCATATTAAGATTATGCTCCGCTGCTATGGCTTCCAGCTCCGCAGATTCCACTTCTCCGCGAAGAACAAGCCTGAGCGTCTGTTCAATGGAATTCTGGCTCATATCAGCGCGGGTAAAGGTGTTGATCAGTTCCGCGCAGAGAACGGCGCAGGTTCTCACGTCCGCATTGTCGCCATACAGGCACAAAAACAACGGCTGATCGTTGTCGGTTCCAATCAGCGTATAGCCGCCGTAAACAAGCGGCTGGGTGGGATTTTGAAGAAGCTGCTCAGGCAGAGTGAGCTCCTTTTTGTTGTCCTCTGGCAGTATGACCTGTCCGTTTGAGTCAAGCAGCATGACCTGCATGGTCATCTGAGAAAGGATTTGTGAAATTTTTGCTATTACACGATGATCGAGATACATGTGCGTCGCCCCCTGTTTCGCTTCATTCGCGTTTTATGATTGTGCAGGATATCTAAAAATCAGTCATTTTTGATTGAATTCGCAAAATGCAGCTGAACCTATTTAACACAAACATATTATAACCGCCTGAGACGCAATTGGCAATATGCCGAAAGCTTCTCAGGCGGTTTTTTAACTAATTAATTACGCGAAATGCGAAATTCTATTGAATTTTAGCGATCGAGAAGGGTGGTCTCGGTGTCCTTGTCGAAGAAGTGCAGGCGGCTTACATCAAAGGCGACAACGATGTCGTCATTGGTGCGGCTCTTGCTGCGCGGGTCGACGCGGGCTACGATGTTGCCATCCTTGCCGGAGGTGGAGAGATACAGATAGGTCTCAGAGCCCATGAGCTCGACGACTTCTACGTGTACCTTAATGGCGGAGGCAGCGTTCTTCTGAACGAACTCGGGATCGTCGTTGATGTTCTCAGGACGGATGCCCATGTATACTTCCTTGCCGATGCACTCGTCGCTCTTCAGCTTCTCAAGCTTCTCAGCGGGAACCTTGATCTCGTTATCGCCGAATACCGCGTAAACGGCGCCGTCCTTCTTGGTGAGGCGAACGGAGAAGAAGTTCATCTGGGGAGAGCCGATGAATCCGGCAACGAACAGGTTGGTGGGATAGTCGTAGAGGTTCTGGGGGGTGTCAACCTGCTGGATGAAGCCGTCCTTCATAACTACGATGCGGGAACCCATGGTCATAGCTTCGGTCTGGTCGTGGGTTACGTAGATGAAGGTGGTCTGCAGGCGCTGATGGAGCTTGGTGATCTCAGTTCTCATCTGAACGCGCAGCTTGGCGTCGAGGTTGGAAAGCGGTTCGTCCATAAGGAAGACCTTGGGCTCACGAACGATGGCGCGACCGAGCGCAACGCGCTGTCTCTGACCGCCGGAAAGAGCCTTGGGCTTACGGTTGAGGAGATGCTCGATATCGAGGATGCGGGCAGCTTCCTTAACGCGCTTGTCGATCTGGGCCTTGGGGGTCTTGCGGAGCTTAAGACCGAAAGCCATGTTGTCATATACGGTCATGTGAGGATACAGGGCGTAGTTCTGGAATACCATGGCGATGTCGCGATCCTTGGGAGCTACGTCGTTAACGAGTTTGTCGCCGATGTAAAGCTCGCCGTCGGAGATCTCTTCAAGACCAGCGACCATGCGCAGGGTGGTAGATTTTCCGCAGCCGGAAGGACCTACGAGAACGATGAATTCCTTATCTTCGATGTCCAGGCAGAAATCGCTTACAGCAGTTACGCCGCCGGTATAAACCTTGTAAATGTTTTTCAGAGTTACGCTTGCCATTAAAAGTACCCTCCTTCAAAAATCAAAAAAACCAAATGTTGCGGTCTCCCGCCTCATAAATGAATTATAACAGATTACGAGACAAAATACCACTGTCAATGTCACAAAGAAAAATCGATAATTTTTGTCGTATTAATATATAGATCACAGAAAAAGGAAGCATATCTTTGCAAAATGATTGAATATTGGAAAAGCATTACTTTCCCTGTCCGTAGTAGGCGTTTGGACCGTGTTTTCTCAAAAAATGCTTGTCCTGAATGTGAGAAGGCAGGCAATCGGAATCTGCGTTCACCGAAAGCATAATCATCGCCATCTTGGCAACCTCTTCAAGAACGACCGCGTTATACACGCTGTTTGCGCCGTCCTTTCCAAAGGTGAACGCCCCGTGACCTTTCACCAATACAGCAGGTGTATGAACTGGATCTCTCCCGATAAAGGCTTCGGCAATTGCAGTCGCCGTTTCATGCTCGTAGGCTCTTTCGGCTTCTTCCCTGCTTACATATCTTGTGATCGGTATATCGCCTCTAAAATAATCGGCGTGCGTCGTCCCGTAGCAGGGAAGGCTTCTGCCTGCCTGCGCCCATGCGGTCGCATGAGTCGAATGCGTATGCGTAATTCCGTTAATGGAATCAAATCTTCTGTAAAGTTCGGCATGCGTAGGCGTATCGCTTGAGGGGTTTAATTTTCCGTCAACTTTTTCTCCCGTTTCAAGCGATAAAACCACGATATCCTCACTCTTGAGCGCCTCATACGGAACGCCGGAGGGCTTTATTGCGAAAACGCCCGCTTCGCGATCGGCTTCGGAAACGTTTCCCCATGTGTAGATGACCATATTTTTCCTGTACAGCTCCATGTTGGCTTCATAGACCTTCTGTTTTAGCGCTTCGTACATGTTCTTACCTCCTCTAATTCAGTGCGTCCAGCGCCAAACGGAAGCTGGGCGTAAACTCCCTCATAAAATCCTCAGCTGCCGGAAGATTCATATCGTAAATGGAAATTCGAATGCTTTCCTGCGCAGATTCAAATTCGTTGTTGCCGAAACTCAGCTCTTCAATGCACTTGACATAGGCGCTGATTCTGTCAGCCGCTTTAACGATCTTCCACTCAATTGTGTTTTCATCGGGAAAAAGAAGCGATCTGTAGCTTTCTTTAAGATCGTCCGGGATATATTCGAATAGCTTTTCGCTTGCAAGCTTTTCAATTTCCTTATACGCTTTTTTGATTCCGGGATTAAAATATTTAATCGGCGTAGCAAGGTCGCCCGTAATGACCTCCGGCGCTTCGTGATAGACGGCCAGCATCGTAACAAGCCCTATATCCGCATTCCCTCCGTATCGCGTGTTATGAATAACGGCGATGCCGTGGGCAAACATGGACACAAGGTGAGAATGCTCCTGATCGTTTTCCTGAATGGTGTTTCTGCGAAGTCCCCAGCGCTTGATGTGCTTCATGCGCGCCATATAGGCAAAAAAGTGACTGGACATGTTGAGTCCTCCTATGTAATGTGGATTCATTATACAATAAAAACGCGGCGCAATCCATAGAAAAATTGCGCCGCGTGAAAATTTTTAGAATTTCAGACTTCCCAGTAGCGTTTCAAGGGTTTGTAGGTTGCCCAAATGACGACGAGGGTCAGAATAATTTCCGGAATCATATACGATGCATTATACGCAGCCGACCAAAGCCACGCCGCCCAGCCGAGCTCGTTCGGCCAAAGCGCCTCCCAGATCCATACGCCGGTTCCGAAGTGGCATAAAAGGCGAAGCGTAAAGGTAAACACGACGCCTGCTGCGATTGCGCAAAGCGTGTTTTTGATTACAGGCTTAAAAATAGCGGAGAAGCCGATCACGCCAAAGGCAACAATGTAATCAAAAAGAACAATGCCCATTGCCATTATGAAATTCGTGGCATACTGAACGTTTGAAAAGCCCAGAATCATTTGAATCAAGCCGTAAACCACGCTTGCAAACACGCCTGTTTTCGTTCCATGCCGGAAGGAAATGACAACCAGAGGCAGCATCGAGCAGATGGTGATTCCTCCGCCCAGCTTCCAGGGACTTGCAATGGTGATCATGCTTAAAATGGTGCCGATTGCGATCATAACCGCGCTTTCAACCAATTGTCGGGTGGTAATCTTCATAAGGATACACTCCTCTTTTTGTTTTGTAAAACAAAAAACGCGCATTCAACTTGGAATGCACGGTGAAGAACAACTTTGGCTTGAGCGCTAGCAACTAAAGCCCGTATTGCTTCCTACGCCGGCATTACCCGGATCAGGTTCATGGGTTTAGAGCGGTCACGCTCAATCTCAGCCGACTTACGTCAGCTCCCCTGCGTTTTTTGCTTGATGAAATTATACCGTTTCATCGCTCAAATGTCAAGTGACAAAAGACATAAATTATGATACAATGGATAAAGAAAACAAGAAAGAAGAATTCTCATGTCAAACGTTTGCTTTATTGTCGGATCGGGCGATTTTACAACCCGCGATCTCGTTCCGGACAAAAACGATTTTGTAATCGCCGCGGACGGCGGCTATAAGCACCTTGTCGACGCGCAGATTATGCCCGATCTTCTTGTCGGCGATTTCGATTCGCTTGATTACGTGCCTCAAAATATCGAAATTTATCGTTTTCCTTCCGAGAAGGACGACACCGATATGGGGCTGGCCCTTCAAAAGGGAATTTCGCTTGGTTACAGTGAATTTGCGCTGTATGGCGGAAGCGGATCAAGAGCGGATCATTTTTACGCCAATTTACAGCTCATGAATCGTTTTTCGGAAAAAGGCGTAAAAATCAAAATGGTTACGCCCGGATGCAACATTTATGCGCTCAAAGACGGCGAAATCGAGCTGTCAAGAGAAAGCGGAACTGTCTTCTCGGTGTTTTCGCCGTCGGATACATGCGAATCCGTTACCATCAGGAACGCAAAATACGTTCTTGACAGCGCGTCTTTGTCAAATCGGTTTCCGCTTGGCGTAAGCAATGAGTTTACTTCAGAAAAATGCCTGATTTCCGTAAAAAAAGGCGTGCTTCTGATCTTTGAGTACCTGACAAAAGACTATAAGTAGCATAAAGGAATGAAATTCCATTGAAACCACATCCCCGTTTATGCGATAATGAAAGAAAACGGGGAGATTTCAAATGATGAAAAGAAAGGCGAAAACAGCGATTCCTGTTATACTTTCAGCGCTCGCTTTATATGATACGCGAGCGCTTTTTCTATTGCTTATGGAATTTTTATCCAAGGGCGGCATGTGGATTATTGCCGCGTTTGTCTTTTTTACCGCGCTTCTAAAGGGACCCAGACGCGCGTTTTTTCACATTCTTTCATATTTTGCTTTGTGCATGCTTCTGTGGTTTTCGCTTTTCTTCTATAAGCCGTATGGAGTAACATATGAATATGAAGATAAGGATCTGATCGAGCTTTGTGAACATCTGATTTTTTCAACGAATGAAAATTATACCTTTAAACGGAACGCATACGAAATCGCGGAGCAATCCACAATTGTCATGCAAACCGAGGGCGCAAAAACAATTGTGTTTTCCTACCCGGAGCTTTTGGACAGATTGAATTTATCCGGCATTTTTATTCCGTTTAACGGACGGGCTTATATCAACAGAAACGAACAGAGCATCCTTCTCCCCTTTGTCGCAGCGCATGAGCTGTCTCACAGGGAAGGGATTTTAGACGAGGGACAGGCAAACATTCACGCCTTTTTAAAATGCATTTCGTCCGAAGAAAAAACGTTTCGCTATTCCGCCGGCATGTACGCGCTTAAGTATGCGCTTGAAGAAATCAAAATAAGAAACGAGATGGAACATCTCCGCCTCGTTTCTTTGATTTCAGCGCATGTTATGGAAGATTTGGAAAAAATCTGTTTTCTTCCTGAAAGCACGCATTCTCCCTTTCGGAACTATGCCGATCTGATACCGGGATTGATTTATTATCAGTCCATCACGTCCCAAGGCGTAATATAGGACACAAGGCGGGTATTTTCCGTTCCGTCATGGGTGATAAATACGCCGGCTACGCGCTTCTCGCCCGGCTTTCTTGAAGAAAACATAGACCGGATGCGAATTACCGTGTCATCCTTTGACGCAAACAGGAACCTTTCCGCAGAATGGTTGGCGAAAGAAATATACGGAAGAATTTCGCCGATTAAGGTATTTTCATTGATTGTATTGAGTTTTCCGTCTTTCCCGAGCGAGAAGAATGTGGAAACGCTGAACACGCCAATCACTTTGCCCTTTTCAAGCACGGGCACATGAGAATAGCCCCTATCCTCCATTTTCTTCGTAAGCCACAAAACGCGGTCCGTCACTGTAGCTTTTAAAAGCTTCTGAACGGTCGCGCCTCTCTCGGAAGCAAGAATTGGCTTTTTAAGATAGGCGATCACATCCTTTAAGCATTTTATCAGGGGTTCCGCCGGCGTAACGGGAGAAACGCCGTCTACATCCGCGGAATGCGAAAGAAGGTTTCTCACCTGCCTGCAAAGATCGAGCTTTATGCGAAAAGGCATGCTTTCTTTATCACACAGAAACTGATACACGCAGCTGGATACTTCCCTGCCCTCCTCGCGGTATTTTGCTTCAAGCAGATCTTCAAGCGTTTTATACAGCTGAATGAATTCGTCGGATCTATTCATCCGCTTTAGCCTCCCCATGCGCTTTCATCGCATTCAAAAGCGCCTTGATTTCATCCGCCGCGTCGTTTCTTTCCGGCTTATCGTGAATGATCGAAGCGGCGTTTGCTACGTCCGCATCCGTGATCTCCATAAGGCTTTCTTTTGTAATTTCCTTCTCGTTTGCAAGGCGGTTTGCCTGAGAGACAAGCACCTGCTCAAAAAGATTTCGTACGCCGCGGGCGTTTCCGAAGGAAACGGAGTCGTAATTCTCCTTTTCTATAAAGGACTTTACTTCGTCCCTTGCGTTTTCATTTAATGTGTAGCCGCCGCCCTTTACGCGCATGTCGAAAATCGCCAGCATCTCGTCTATTGTATAATCATCAAAATGAAGATATCGGTTAAAGCGGGATTCAAGGCCGGGATTCGAACGAATGAATTCGTCCATAAGTCCGTCGTAGCCTGCGACAATTACGACAAGATCGTCCCGTCGATCCTCCATCATTTTAAGGAGCGTATCAACCGCTTCCTGGCCGAAATCGTTTCCTTCTTTTTTATAAGTAAGGGCGTAGGCCTCGTCTATAAACAGAACGCCGCCCAGCGCTTTTTCAATCGCCGCCTGCGTTTTGGAAGCCGTCTGTCCAACGTAGCCCGCCACAAGGCCGGAACGATCCACCTCGACAAGCTGGCCCTTTGAGAGTATGCCGAGGCTTTTGTAGATTCTCGCCATCAGCCGGGCAATCATGGTTTTGCCCGTTCCCGGATTTCCCGAAAACACCATATGAAGCGACATATCTACCGTCGGAAGGCCGTGTTCTTTACGAAGCTTATGGATTTTGACCATATTGACAAGGCTTTCGACTTCCTTTTTCACGCTTTCAAGACCGATATAGGAATGAAGCTCGTTTAGAAGGTCTTCGATCTTCTCAGGCGGCGTTTCTTTATCCTCCTGATATCTTTCTTCCGTCTTTTTTGCTTCCGTGATTGTCTTTTCAGAAAGATCTTTTTCAATTTTGCTAAGCTCCCTGTCAAGGTCGTTTGTTTCTGCCTTCTCACCTCTTCCAAAAAGGTCGTCAGACAGGCGGCGCATGTTGTTTCTTGTCAGCGTCCGTATGACCTCCATTTGCTTTTCAATCATTCTGTCTTTATCTTTCATATCGAAAACTCCTTTCGATTTCTACTTGCGATTTTTTCCAAAATGCGATAATATGTACTAAGAATTGTATTAGGAGGAAAAAACATGAGCAATATTCCGACCCCGCATATCACCGCAAAGCTTGGCGATTTCGCCCCCACCGTCCTTATGCCCGGCGATCCGCTTCGTTCAAAGTTTATTGCGGAAACATTCCTTGAAAACCCTGTGCTTGTCAACAATGTCCGCGGCGTTCAGGGCTACACCGGCACATACAATGGAAAAAAGGTTTCCGTCATGGCCAGCGGCATGGGCATGCCCTCTATCGGTATTTATTCTTATGAGCTTTTCAATTACTACGGCGTTGAAAACATCATCCGCATCGGATCCGCGGGTATGATTAGCCAAAAACTTAAGGTTCGCGACATCGTTGCCGGCATGAGCGCCTACACAAACTCCTCCTTTGGAAAGCAGTTTGGTTTTGTCGGAAACCTCGCCCCCGCCTGCGATTTTGAGCTTCTTAAAAGAGCGGTTGAAGCCGGAAAGAAGATTGGACAGGAGCTCGTTTGCGGCCCCGTCTATTCCTCCGACACCTTTTACGACGAATCAGAGCCTCTCGGAAAGCTTCAGAAGCTGGGCGTACTCGCCGTTGAAATGGAAGCGGCCGCGCTTTATCTGAACGCCGCGCGCGCGGGAAAGAAAGCGCTTGCGCTTCTCACCATTTCCGACAATCCTTTTACAGGCGAAGGCCTTTCTGCCGAAGACAGACAGAACACCTTCACCCAGATGATGAAAATCGCGCTTGAAATCGCTTAAAGCTTTTTAGCGCCTCTGACAGAGATTAACATACACGCTGCGCCCAGTATGGATGCGAAAATCCAAACCGCGTAGACGCCCTTCCAGCTGCCCATGGTTTCACGCATAAATCCCGTGAGCGTTCCGGCTAAGGCGGATCCGACATAGATAAACGAGTCGATCAGACCTGCAACAAGCCCGACGCGCCCGGATTTATCGTATTCCATGGGCATTAATGCTGTATAGAGCGTGTTGGAGCCATAAAGAATCGCGCTCATTAAGCCAAGCATAAGGGCAAGCGCCCAAACAGGGCTTGCGCTAAAAGAATACAGCAGAATAGACGGAATCAGGCAGAAGGCCATCATAAAACCGGCAATAGATCGAACGCGTGTGTTGAAAGCGCGAACGATCGTTGCGCCTGCCAATATTGCAAAAAGATTGATAAGCGGAATAATCAGCGTAAACATGCCCTCTTCCATGCCCAAAATCGTCGGCCCCCACGTTATGACGCCATCCCGAAGGAAGCCGTTAGTCACGGCCGAAACGAGCACAAACAAAAGGCCCGTTGTAAATAAAAACCGAACGGACGCTTTGGGGGCGCCTGCCTTTTGAGCTTTTTCCGTGTCTTTGCTTGTTTTATTTCTGTCTGCGTTCGGGAGCAAGAAAAAAGCAATCGCTGCCGCAAACATAAGCACAAAGCAGGGAATCATAAACGCCTGTCGCCAACCGACCAGCTGCCTGATCTTAACCGCAAGTCCCCACGCCGCCAGATGACCGCCCGCAAGCGTGAAAGACATTGTGAAGGAAGCGCGCTGTCGGCGCTTTCCAGTGAAATTCAAGGCAATCGTGCGAACGATCGGTGTCCAGAGCATTGCCTGAAACGCCCCGTTTAACGCCCAAAGAACGCAAAGCAGCGTAAAGGATTGCGCTATAGAAAAAAGAACATTGCTGAGGGCGGATCCCAGAAGGCCGGTAATAATCATCTTTTTCGGCGAAAGGCGATCCACAATGGCGCCGAACACAAATTGACCGGCTGCATACACGATTGCAAAAACGGTCTGAAGCGTGCCGCCGGCCGTTTCCAATACCTTCATATCTCGCATGATGCTGTCAAGCGACGCAGACAAATTCAGTCTTCCAATATAAGCGCAAAAATACACAATAAAACACGCGCTTAAAATCTGCATCTGCATTCGGGAAAATTTTCCATCCTCCATAGAGCCGGCACTCCCTATCGTATATTAAGCATATTATACTTTAAAAACTCTGTTTTCGCAATGCAAAACATGATTTACCGCGAATAAAAAATATAAACCGCTTGATCGAAAAAGCCTAAAATGGTATACTCTAAACAAACATTTCTGGAGTGATCGATATGAAGCACGAAACGTTTCATTATTCTTCATGGCAGGACGTTCTTTCCGCTTGCACCGATTTTGAGCCCTTTCTTCCCTTCAGCGAAAATACCGCCGCGCTTTTTTCGCCGCTGTCAATCGGAAAGCATACGTCGCACAACCGAATCGCGCTTCAGCCCATGGAGGGCACGGACGGCCTTGTGAATGGCTCGCCCGGCGAACTTACAAGGAGAAGATATCTTCGCTTTGCCGAAGGCGGAGCGGGACTGATCTGGTTTGAAGCCGTCGCCTCCGCGCCTGAGGTCCGCGCAAGCGCGCATCAGCTATGGCTTACGGATAAAAACGTAGACGAATTTAAAAGGCTTGTTGACAGCATCAAAGAGGCGGGGCTTAAAAAGAACGGGTATGCGCCCGTCATTATCATGCAGGCGACCAATTCCGGCAGATATTCAAAGCCCAACGGCTATCCCGAGCCCTTGATTGCCTATAACAATCCTGTTTTGGAGGATACGCCGATTGATTCATCGAGAATCCTTTCGGACGATCAGCTAAAGGTTTACGAAGATAAGTTTGCCGACCTTTCAAGGCTTGCCCAAGCAGCCGGCTTTGACGGAATGGACGTAAAATGCTGCCACAGGTATCTCGCAAACGAGCTGTTTTCCGCCTATACGAGAGAAGGCATGTACGGCGGAAGCTTTGAAAACAGAACCCGTTTCTTATTAAACGCATATGCCGCAGCCGCGTCCGAGATCAAAGATCCCGCCTTCTTTCTGACCAGCCGTATGAACGCCTTTGACGGCTTTCCCTATCCGTGGGGCTTTGGTGTAAAGGAAGGCGACGGCATCCGTCCGCATATGGACGAGGCAATCCGGCTGATTGGAATCATCAAGGAGAAATATCAGATTCCGCTTATCAATATCACCATCGGAAATCCTTACAAGAACCCGCACGTCAACCGCCCTTACGACAAAGGGAATTATGTCCCTGACGAGCATCCGCTCTTCGGCGAAAGCCGTATGATGAAGTGCGTCTCCGAAATTCAGCGCGCCCATCCCGATATTTCCGTGATCGGAAGCGCCTTTACCTATTTAAGAGGTTTTGCGCCGAATCTTGCCGCCGGTATGATCGAAGGAAAGCATGCCGCGATGGCAGGCTTTGGAAGGCTCGCCTTTGCATACCCCGATTTTGTAAACGATCTTAAAAACAATGGATTTATCAATCCTAAAAAAGTCTGCATCACCTGCGGACAATGCGCTTCCCTTTTAAGAAACGGAACGCCTGCCGGATGCGTTGTCAGACACAGAGAAATCTATAAACCGCTGTAAGGAGTATAAGAGCATGAAAAAAATTGCAGTTGTCACCGGCGGCGGGCGCGGGATCGGTCTTGGCATTTCAAAAGCGCTGGCAGAAGCGAATTACGTCGTTTGCCTCATTGGCTCAAGCGACGAAGACCGATATAGTGACGCGCTAACTCTTCTTCGCTCTTTTGGAAACGAGGTTTTTTATTTCAAAGGCTCGATTTCAGAGGCGTCAGACAGAAAGGCCTTTATCGACAGCGTAATGCAAAAATACGGGCGCATCGATCTTCTTGTCAATAATGCCGGCGTCGCGCCCAAGGTTCGGCTGGACATCCTTAAGACGACGGAAGAATCCTTCGATTATGTGGTTGGAATCAATTTGAAGGGCACGATGTTTTTAACGCAGCTTGTCGCAAATCAAATGATCCGTCAGGAAAAAATCGAAGGCAAAAAGGGCACGATCATCAACATTTCAAGCTTCTCTTCCTCCGTATCCTCCCCTAACCGCGCTGAATACTGCGTGAGCAAGGCGGGCATTTCCATGCTCACAAAGCTTTTTGCGGATCGCCTTGCGGGCGAGAATATTTTCGTATATGAAATTCAGCCCGGAATCATTCGAACCGATATGACGAGCAAGGTCACGGAAAAATACGACCGCCTTTTACAGGGCTCCGATTTCCCCATTCATCGCTGGGGAACGCCTGAGGATATTGCAAACGCGGTCATGGTATTTGCGGACGGAAGAATCACCTATACAACGGGACAGGTACTTCACATTGACGGCGGCTACATGAACGTGAGGTCGATATGAAAAATTGCTTTGATACGATTATCATCGGAATGGGCGCAGCCGGGCTTAAATGCGCGGACGAGCTTGCGCGAATGGGCAGGCGTGACATGGTTATACTGACCGACGACCGCCTCGACGGTACAAGCCGAAACGCCGGCAGCGATAAGCAAACCTATTACAAGCTAACCCTTTCGGGTGATGAAGGCGACAGCGTGCGCGAAATGGCTGAAACGCTGTTTGACGGCGGCTGCGTAGACGGCCCGAACGCGCTTTCTGAAGCGGCGTTATCGGCGAAATGCTTTCTGCGGCTTTGCGATCTTGGGGTTGAATTCCCCATGAATCAGTACGGCGAATACATCGGCTATAAGACGGATCACGACCCGAGAAGGAGAGCCACCTCCGCAGGCCCATTGACGAGCAAGCGGATGACCGAAGCGCTTGAAAAAAGCGTTGAGGACCAGGGCGTCGAAATCAGAAGCGGCATGATGGCCGTTAGAATTCTTGTCAAGGACAATACAGCAAAAGGGGTTATCTGCTTAGATACCGCGAAAAATACGCTGATACCCTATTTTTGCAATCACCTCGTATGGGCAACCGGCGGGCCATCGGACGTTTATGAGCATGTGTCCTATCCGACCAGACATCACGGCATGTCCGGCGCAATGTTTTTATCGGGCGCAGCGGGCGTAAATCTCACCGAATGGCAAAACGGCCTGGGCTCTGTCTCTCCCCGCTGGAACGTTTCCGGCACATATATGCAGGCGCTTCCCAGATTCGTCTCAACCGACAAGGACGGAAACGACGAACGTGAATTCCTTCTTGAAGGGTTTAAAGATCTGGGCGAGATGCTTTTAAGCGTGTTTTTGAAGGGCTATCAATGGCCTTTTGACGTTCGGAAAGCGTTTAACGGTTCAAGCCGCGTGGATTTGCTTGTGCAAAAGGAAATCAGAAACGGTCGACGCGTTTTTCTGGATTTCAGAAAAAACCCCGTTTCCGATCAGTTCAATTTTGATTGTCTTCCGAAGGAAGCCTTCTCTTATCTTGAAAATGCGGGCGCGTTTTTGGAAACGCCCATCGAGCGTCTTGCGCACATGAATCAGCCCGCAATCGATTTTTATTTAGACAACGGCGTCGACCTTCACAAAGACATGCTCGAAATCGCTCTTTGCGCGCAGCATATGAACGGCGGAGTATTGGTCGATCAGTGGTGGGAAAGCACGATAAAGAACTTGTACGTGATCGGCGAAGCAGCCGGAACGCACGGCGTGTATCGTCCGGGCGGAAGCGCGCTCAATGCAGGACAGGTCGGCGGAGCAAGAGCGGCGAGAAAAATTTCAAGATCAAAGGAATGTAAAGCAACCCAGATTGATACAAGCGATTCTCTCAATGCACTTTGGGATCTTATAAACGCATGCCTTTCCGATTTCGATAACCTTGACGAGCGGAAAACAGAAGAAGCGCTTGAAATGAGCAGAATCGCTGCGGCAATCCGCGAAAAAACAGAGATATCCCCTTTTCTTGAACGAACCAAAGCGCTTATTGCCAGCTTTTCAAACGAAATCAAGATTAAAAGTAAAAGCCGTTTAAAAGAGCTTTTCCGTTTTTATGATACGCTTGTTTCACGCATGATGATTTTAGCCGCCATGGAAGATTACATCCGAAACGGCGGCGTCAATCGCGGAAGCGGCCTGTATACCGAAAACGGCGTTCCTGATAAAAACGCAGATGTTGATCCGGGAAAGAATAAGATTCAGATTGTATCGTTCAAAAACGGAAATATTTCAGCAGGAACGCGCGATGTTCTTCCGATTCCTTCAGACGACGACTTTTTTGAAAATGTTTGGCGGGATTTCCGCGAAAATAAATGGTAAGGAGAAAAGAATATGACAGATTTTGAAAAAAGACTGCTCCCTCCGACGGGCCCTATTGACGTTATTCTCGATACCGACGCATTCAACGAAATCGACGATCAGTTCGCCCTTTCTTACATGCTTTCGTACAGGGAAAGACTGAACGTGAAGGCCTTGTATGCCGCGCCCTTTTTTAATCAGCACTCTACTGGTCCTGAAGACGGTATGATCAAAAGCTACAACGAGATTCTGACGCTTCTGGATTTTGCCGGACGCTCAGATTTGAAGGAAGTCACCTTCAAGGGTTCGATCGACTACCTAAAGGATGAAAAAACGCCCCAAATCTCCGACGCCGCAAAGGATCTTTCAGCGCGTGCAATGAAATATTCCTCGGAAAACCCGCTCTACGTCGTCGCAATCGGAGCGATTACCAACGTCGCCTCCGCGATTTTATTAAATCCTGAGATCGCAGACAAGATCGTTATCGTCTGGCTCGGCGGACATGCGCAGGAATGGCCGGACACGATGGAATTCAATATGAAGCAGGATGTTGCCGCCGCCCGGGTGATCTTCGGCTGCGCATCTCCCGTTGTTCAGCTTCCCTGCTTTGGCATTGTAGATCATTTCTACATCTCCGAGCCCGAACTGAATTACTGGTTTATGGGTAAAAATCCCCTCGCAACCTATCTTGCGCAGGCCACAATCAACGAGGCCAACGCCTACGCAAAGGGAAAGCCCTGGACGCGCGTAATCTGGGACGTCACGGCAGTAGCATACCTTGTAAACGACAATAATCGCTTTATGGACTACAAGATTATCCCCTCGCCCATCTGCCAGTACGACCATCATTATTCCTTCGACGTCAGACGTCACCCGATTTCCTACGTTACGAATATCAAGCGCGATTCTTTAATGAACGATTTAATCAGCCGCCTCACAAAATAAGAAATTCCATACAAAAAGAAAGCTCCTTCCAATAAACGGAAGAAGCTTCTTTTTTGATCTACGTTATGATTACTGACGCTTGGCAGCGTAGCACTCGGAGCAATAGATCGGGCGATCAGACTTCGGGATGAAAGGAACGCGAGTGGGCTTGCCGCACTCAGCGCATACGGTTTCGAACATTTCGCGCTCGCCGCCGTTGTTGGCGTTGCGGCTGGCCTTACGGGCATCGCGGCAGCTCTTGCAACGGGTGGGCTCGTTCTGGAAGCCCTTCTCGGCGTAGAAAGCCTGTTCGCCGGCAGTGAATACGAACTCATTGCCACAATCTTTGCATACCAGCGTCTTGTCTTCGTACATTGGATAATACCCCCACATTTGTAATCGGGCTGATTAAGGGCGGCTGACCTGGTTTTTGACCCCACACTCGCCGGCTGGAGGGTTCGCTCATAAGCTTTGCTCCCCACTACTGCCTCTCTCGATATCGTTGTATCGGCCGGTCTTACATCTAAGCCGCACCATGCTCACCGGGACTTTGCCCGCCTTACGTGGATCGTTTTGCCTGCGACTGGCATCGACTTTCAACCACAGACCCGTCCTTTTTTCAACCGAGGATATTATACATGATGAATGTGCGTTTTGCAAGCGATTTTTTACTGTTTTTTTACTCCAAAAAGAATTTTCTTTCGAATTTTTCAAGCTGCATTGTTCTATTTTATCTTGCGCAGGCAAACGTGACCGCGCTTACCCTTTCCGCGCCCGATTCCATCAAAACGCGCGCGCAGGAAATGACCGTCGTTCCCGTTGTGCGAACGTCATCAACAAGAAGAACACGCTTATTGATAATGCTTTCATTTCTCGCGACAAATGCGTTCACGAGATTTTCCCGCCTTTTCGCGCCGGATAAATTCGCCTGCTTTCTTGTAAAGCGCTTTCTTTCCAAAAGAGAAACGCAAGGGATATTCAGCTTTTGTGAAATAATCTTTGCCAAAATTTCAGACTGATTGAAACCGCGCTGAATCTTTCTTATGCGATGCATGGGAACATAGGTGATTATGTCAAAATCGCGTTCGCCTTTCAGAGACAAAATCATTTCGTCCGCCATCCACTCGGAAAGCGCGGTAACGCCACGGTATTTGAATGCTTTTACAAGCGTGCTTGCCGGAAGCTCGAAATGATATGCGGCATATGCGTTATACGCGTTTTCCCGTCTTCCTCCGCAGCGGCACCTGAGAGCCGCAATCTCCCTTCCGCAAAGATTGCAGACATATTTGACGCCCGCAAAAGTTGTGTATAGCGGGCTTAGCGAAGCGTAGCAGTCGGGACACAACAGACCCTTTACCGCGCCGAGCTGCGATGCGCAACCGAGGCAGTTCGCCTTTGGCGCAAGAAAGAAATCTCGCAGGAGCCATTTTCCCTTCTTTATGACAGATTTGTTCATGCAAGCTCCACAAGCCTTCTTGAAAGCGCTGAATAACGCTTGGTAATTCGGTTGTTTACAACCATTTGAGAAATACACTCCTCGCGTCCGACAATTACAACCAGCTTTTTTGCCCGGGTGACGGCGGTATATAGAAGATTTCTCGTCATCAGCATTGGCGGGCCCGAGAAAAGAACAAGCACGATGGCCTTAAATTCGCTGCCCTGACTTTTATGAACGGACATACAGTAGGCAAGATCAATGTCCTCCATTGCTTCCTGATCGTATTCTGACACGCGTCCGTCGTCAAAAGCGACGGTTATCGTTTTATCCTCCGTATCTACCGCAGTTATAAATCCAATATCTCCGTTGAAAACGCCGATTCCCTTTTCTTCGTCTCTGGTCCATTCAAGGTTATAGTTGTTTTTCGTCTGCATAACCTTGTCGCCGAGTCGGAAAACGGTATCGCCTTTTTTGATTTCAGCTTTCATTCCCTTCGGATTCAGCGCATCCTGCAAAAGCGCATTGAGATTAAAAACCCCGTATTCGCTCTTTTTGAGCGGAGCCATTACCTGTATATCGCGCATTGGATCAAGATTCATGTAATTGGGCAGACGGGTTTTGGTGAGATTTAAAACGCTGTTTAAAACATTTGCGCTTGTTTTCGATCTTTCAAGAAAAAAATCGGTATTCTTTTCATTCACAATCGGATCTTCGCCGCGATTAATTCTATGCGCATTTTTTACTATGGCGCTTTTCTCCGCCTGTCTGAAAATCTCAGTTAATCGAATGACCGGCACAACGCCGCTTTCAATCAGATCGTCCAGCACATTTCCTGCGCCGACGGAAGGAAGCTGATCCTTGTCTCCTGAGAAAATCACTCTTGACCCGGTCTTAACCGCCTTAAGAAGGCTTCTCATAAGGAAGATATCGACCATCGACATTTCATCCACGATAATGGTCTTTGCGCTTAAGGGAGCGTCGGCATTCCTTTGAAAATGCTCGTCCGCGCCGGAATACTCCAAAAGCCTGTGAATGGTTCTGGCTTCGCGCCCCGTCGCCTCCGTCATACGCTTTGCCGCGCGTCCTGTCGGCGCGCAAAGCTCAATTTCTCCTTCGTCAGAGAAAAGCTCGATCAGACATTGTATAAGCGTCGTTTTTCCCGTTCCCGGCCCTCCGGTAATCACGCAGACGCGCTTTTGGGCGGCAAGTTCAAGCGCTTCCTTCTGCCGGTCGCTTAAAATCATTCCCTGCTTATCGTATAGATTTTGAATTGTTCTTTGAATTTTATCCGAATAATCCTTATCGTCCCTGTTCATAAGAAGCTTGACAAGCCTGACTGCGACTTCCGCTTCCGCTTGATAAAGAGAAGTAAGGTAGATGATTTTTTCTCCATCTTCCTCCTCCAATACAAGCTCGCCCTTCATGATCTGGAAGGAAACGGATCTCTCGATCAGTTCAGTCTCGACCTGCAAAAGCAAAGACGCATCGTGTACAAGCTTCTTCATTGGAAGATAGGTGTGCCCGAAATTATTCTCAGCATCCTGAAGAACGAATTGCACGCCGCTTCTTATGCGCTTATCATCATTTTTTTGAAAGCCCATGGAAAGCGCGATATCGTCGGCCGTTCGAAAACCGACGCCGCTTATATCCTCAACCAGCCGGTAGGGATCGCGGTCTATTATGAGTTTGGTGTTTTCCTGATATCGGTTGTATATTTTAAGAGATAGCCCCGGCGATAATCCGAATCCTGCAAGATACACCATAATCATGCGCGAGGCGCGCTGCTCTTGATAGGAATCGGCAATCTGGCGAACGCGCTTAGGCCCGATTCCGTCGATTTCGATCAAACGATCCGGATGATTTTCAAGCATGTCCAGCGTTTGATCTCCGAATTGCTTTACAAGAAGCTTTGCCGTCGCAGGCCCTATGCCTTTGATAACGCCGGATGCGAGATATCGCTCAATGCCGCTTTTAGTGGTGGGCTCAAGCATCTCAAATCTCGTCATCTTAAGCTGCTTTCCGTAATCGCGGTGCTCCGTCCATTCGCCTTCAACGAACAGACGCTCTCCGGCGTTGATCGCCGGAAACATGCCTACTACCGTGAAGGCCCGTCCTTTATCTGGCTTTAAAGCCAAAACCGTATAGCCGTTTGAATCATTTCTGTAAACGATATCGTCAATCACGCCTTCAAATTGAGGCATACTTATCCCTCCGTGTTTTCGGGGCTTTGAGTATAGGCGGGAAATGCAGGCTTTATCGCCTGCATGGGCTCACGGAAATAATCGATCAAAACCACCGACATCCAAACAATAACAGTGATTAATATCATCAGAATGCCGGTAAACAGCCAGGAAATAACCGGTTTTACAGAAAAAGAACGCTCTTGGCGGCAGTTTTTGTCCTCGATGACGCGTTCGATCGACCGAAGAATCGCGCTGAAATCCGGCGGAAAACACGATGTTGCCAAAACCTCGCGGCAAGCGGCTTTCAAAAGCGAAACAGCGCTCTTGGAACCCTTTGCTCCGTTTGACGCGCGAACCTTTCCTCTTTCCAGAATCGCTTTGACTTTTTCAATCCCGTCGCCTGTCAGATGCGAAATATCCTTTGCGCTAAGTCCCAACGCATAGCGAAGAACAAGCGTTCTGGCCTTTTTTTCATCAAGCGTCAGTATCCATTCGCTCAAAGCCAATTTTACGCCCGTGACGTCGCCGGAAAATGCAAAAAGCGCGGCGTCTTCGTGAGAAGCGGATTTGATGGAAAGCTGTTTTATTAAGGAAAAAATCTCGTCAAATTCGCCCTCTTCAGGCATGGGATGCTGGCAGATCACATTCATTAAAATGCTTTCAGCCGACCGCTCGCTGCCGGTGATCAGATACGCGCAGTTAAACAGATACGAAAACTTCTGTTTGTAAGCGTTTTCGATTAAGTGAATGCTGACCGATAAATTCTTTTTCATATTCTGCCTTTTTTGTTCGTTTTGTTTATAACATCTCCTATAGCGGCGCCGATTAACGAGATGAGAAACGTAATCATGATGGGAAGCGGATCAGGCGCAATGCCCAAGGAAATTAAAAAGCCCGCCAAAGCTTCTGAAATTCCCGGAAGAATCCATGCAAGATATGGATTTATTCCATTGATCACGATCTTTATCGCGCTGTATGCCGAAAATACAGGAATGAAAAGGTAAATAAGAAACCAATAAAGCGCCGAAACGGGTCTTAACAGATAGGAGATAAATGATAAAGCAAATGCGCAGGCGAACTGAATACACAGCCGGACAAGCATTCTTTTCATACATTGCCTCCTTTCAAAAGGTTCTCTTTCGTTATTATATCATTTTTCACTTCATCCTACAAGTAAAAAGCGCGAATTGAAATATGCTACTTGTGGAATTATATTAGTTCCAACCGTGTATTCCGTTAAAATCCGTTTTCGTGTATAATATTGACAGAAATAAAGGTTTAGGATGATGAATATGAATTATAACGCTTTGGGAAAGCGAATCCGCGAGCAGCGGAGGGCGCTTGGTTTTACGCAGGAGCAGCTGGCGGAAAAGGTCGGCGTTTCCCTTTCTTTTATCGGACACATTGAGCGAGGCTCAAGAAAGGCCAGCCTCGATACGCTCGTTGCAATCTGCAACGCCATGAATATGTCTCCCGCAATTCTTCTTCAGGATTCGCTGATTTGCGATCTTCCTGTTGTTCCCGAGGAAACCTCAAGAAGACAGCGCGATCTCATCAATGAAATCTCCCGCGTGATTTTAGAAAAATACGACTGCTGATTGGAAGTAACACGCCGAAAAGAACGTTTCGCCTTTGAGAAACGTTCTTTTTTTATATCTTAACACGCACTGTATCGACAATGTCATATCTTTATGGCACAATTGGAATGATAACGTTTTGGGGAAGTGATTCTGTTTGAGAAAGCTTTTTAAGTTTCTGAAGCCCTATATGTTTTTTACCGTTATTGCCCCTGTATTTATGCTGATTGAGGTTGCAATGGATCTTATGCAGCCGATGCTGATGAGCAGGATTATTGACGTTGGCGTGAAAAACAGCGATAAGGCATACATCGTATGGATGAGCATCGGAATGTGCCTTTGCGCGCTGGTCGGCATCATTGGCGGCGTCGGAAATATGTATTTTTCAACCAAAGCAGGATATGGATTTGCGAAGGATTTAAGAAGCGCTGTCTATAGAAAAATCCAGTCGTTTTCTTTTGCAAATGTCGATACCTTTAAAACCGGTTCTTTGATTACGCGAACCACGAACGACGTTACCCAGATTCAAAACGCCTTTACCTCCTGTATTCGTATGCTGGTTCGCTCTCCGTTTCTTTGTATCGGCGGCATTGCGTCGGTATTAATGATATCTCCGAAGCTTTCTTTGGTTGTTTTGACAGCTGTTCCCTTCCTCATTTTGCTGATTGTCGTTCTTTTAAAGAAAGGCCGCGTGCTTTTTTCCACCATGCAGGAAAAGCTTGATCGTGTAAATACCGTCATGCAGGAAAGCTTATCCGGCATTCGCGTTATCAAAGCCTTTGCGCGCGCCGATCATGAAACAAAAAAATTCAAAAAAGCCAATGGAGATCTGACGAACTCCTCCATGAAGGCCATGCGAATGATGTCCTTTGCATTTCCTATGGTTGGCCTTATCATGAACGTCACAATGATTCTTATGTATCTTTTAGGGGGCAAGATGGTTTTTTCCGGCTCTCTGACGCCGGGTGAGATCATGGCGTTTTCCAATTACATAACCCAGATTCTGATGTCCCTCACCATGTCCTCCTTTACCCTCATGTTCCTCTCCCGCGCCGGCGTTTCCTTCAGACGTGTAAACGAGGTGCTTGACACCAAAAGCGATATTGAAGACGGAAAAAACGCGAATATTCAGATTGAAAAGGGCGAGGTTGAATTTAAATCCGTCTCTTTCTCCTATCCCGGTCAGGCGGGCGATCCCGTTTTGAGAAACATATCCTTAAGCGTAAAGCCTGGCGAAACCATCGCAATCCTTGGTGCGACAGGCTCCGGCAAAAGCACGCTTATTAACCTTATTCCCCGCCTTTATGACGCTACAAGCGGAAGCGTCCTAATCGACGGACACGACGTGCGCGAGTATACGCTTGACAACCTAAGACGCGGCATAGGCTATGCGCTGCAGGAGAACGTGCTCTTTACCGGCACGATCGAAGAAAACCTGCGATGGGGCGATGAAAACGCGGATTTTGAAAAGATTCAGAAGATTTCGGATATCGCGCAGGCAGCGCCCTTTGTCGATAAGCTTCAAAATACCTACGAAACCGTTCTCGGACAGAAGGGCGTAAACCTGTCGGGCGGTCAGAAGCAAAGGCTTTGTATAGCAAGGGCGCTTATGAAGGACCCGAAAATTCTCATTCTGGACGACTCCACAAGCGCTGTAGACTTAAGCACCGAGGCAAAAATTCAAACCGCGCTTCGTGAAGTGTTTTCCACGATGACGGTGTTTATCGTTGCGCAGAGAATTTCCTCCGTCATGGACGCGGACAAAATTCTCGTCATGGAAAACGGCGAAATCATCGATATGGGCAAGCATAATGAGCTTGCAGGCAGATGCAGCGTATACAGAGAGATCGTATTAAGCCAGCTTGGAGAGGAGGCGCTGAAGGCATGAAAGAAAGAAAACCCGTTCCTTTAAACGAAAAGCTTCAGCGTCTTGAAAACAAATCCAGAAAATACGAAGCCAAATCTATGCCCTCCGGAGGCGGACACGGCCCCGGAGGCCCCCGAAGCAGAATGGAAAAGCCGAAGGTGAAAAACGCCAAGGGCACGATTATCCGTTTGTTTAAATATCTTTCCGCGGTAAAGCTTCCTTTGATTCTTGCGCTCCTTGCGTTGATGGGTTCAACCATCGCCTCTCTTGTAACGCCCATGGTTTCGGGAAAACTCATCGATACGCTCAACAGCGCAACCGGAATCCCCAAATCAGTAGCGACCGCTTCCATGCTCGGCGCATACGTCGCAACGGGCTATATGATGAACAAACGCCTCGGAAAAAAAGAAGAAAATCCCGAAGAAGGCAAAACAAACCTGCTTGCCGAAGGCTTCATTTTCACCTTTTCAGGGTTTCTGACCAGTCTCGCTGCCGGAACGGGCGCAGTCCTCTTTGTAAAAGACGGCGAAGCGATGAACGTGCTTTTAGGCCAGCTTGGCCTTATGGCGCTTCTTTATGTCGTAAGCTCTCTTTTCTCCCTTTCACAGCAGCTGATGCTTGTAAAGGTAGCGCAGCATACGGTTCGCATCATTCGCGAAGAGCTTTTCGAAAAGCTTCAGGCGCTCCCCCTTCGCTATTTTGACAGCGTGCCGCATGGGCAGATCATGTCGCGTTTAACAAACGATGTAGACAACGTTTCAAACATGCTTTCAAATACCATCACGCAGATTCTTTCCTCTGTCGTGACGCTTGTCGTATGTCTTTACATGATGCTCACCCTCAGCTGGCAGCTGACGCTGGTAAGCTTCATTACCATTCCCTTCAGCATGCTGATTATGGGCTCGATTACAAAGCGCACCAGAAAATACTTCAAGCTTCAGCAGGCATGTCTTGGAGAGCTGAACGGCATCGTTGAGGAAACGGTAAGCGGCGCGCGTGTAGTAAAGGTTTTTAGCCGGGAAGAGAAGGTCATTCAGGAATTTGAAGAGGCAAACGAGGATTTGACGACCGCTGGAACCTATGCGACGATCCTCTCCTCCGTTATCGGCCCCATGATGAATGTCGTACACAACATTTCCTTTGCTCTTATGAGCGGCATCGGCGGCTTCCTTGTTGTAAACGGAAACGTTTCTTCGATCGGCATGATCCAGTCGTTTTTGCAGTATTCAAGACAATTTTCAAATCCCTTCAATCAGATTGCCAACCAAATTACGACCATTCAGTCGGCTTTGGCCGGCGCGGAGCGCGTGTTTGAGGTTATGGATATCGAACCCGAACCTACCGATCATGAAAATGCCGACCCGCTTTGCGCGCCTAAGGGCCATGTGGTGTTTGAAGACGTCACCTTTGGTTATTCGTCGGATCGTCCGATTTTAAAGAATCTCACCTTCGATGCAAAACCGGGACAGACCATCGCGCTTGTAGGCCCGACCGGCGCCGGAAAGACGACCGTCGTCAATCTCTTGATGCGCTTTTACGACATTGACAGCGGAAAGATTTTAATCGACGGCGTTCCGATTGCACAAATTCAAAGAGAAAAGCTTCGCACCAGCCTCGGTATGGTTCTGCAGGATGTTTACCTTTTTGCAGGCACCGTTCGCGAGAACATTGCTTACGGAAATCTTGACGCAACGGATGAAGCGGTTGAAAGAGCGGCAAAAATGGCCAATTGCCACGAATTCATTACTAGGCTTCCCAAGGGCTATCAAACCGAGCTTTCCGAAGCCGGAAGCAATATTTCTCAGGGACAAAGGCAGCTGCTTTCCATTGCCCGCGCGATTCTTTCCGATCCTGCGATTCTGATTCTGGACGAAGCCACAAGCTCCGTTGATACCCGAACCGAGATGAACATTCAGCAGGCGATGATCGCGCTGATGAAAGGCAGAACCAGCTTTGTCATCGCGCACCGCCTCTCCACCATCCGAAACGCAGATCAGATTCTCGTTCTGAACGCAGGAACGATTATAGAGTCCGGCACGCACGAGGAGCTTCTCGAAAAGGGCGGTTTCTACGCAAATCTTTTAAACAGCCAGTACAAAAGCGGTGTGCTGGAAGAAAGCGACACATAATGAAGGGGCTGTTGCACAACAGCCCCGAGAAAAAAACAGAGCTTTCAACCACTGGGAAGGTGGAAGAAAGCTCTGTTTTGTTGTAGAATAAATCTGCAATGAAAATACCACAACGAGAGCAGTATATAACAATCCAG
>JAFWZN010000071.1 GCA_017522345.1 Clostridia bacterium
GAATATATTGATTATTATAATAACACGAGAATCCAACTCAAAACAAAATGGATGCCTCCCTCCAAATTCAGGGAAACATCCATGATGATATACTAATTGTTCAATTCATACGTCTGTGTCCAGAATACTGGGTACATATCAATTCCGCTCACTGTTTTATCATTATGCCCGATGAATTATCTTGTGGATTTATCGTAGGGAATACCCTCCGCCTTCGGCGCGCGGCTGGATTTGGAGGTGAACGCAAGAACGATCAGCGTGATGACATAAGGAAGAAGTCTGTAAACATGCGCGGAAACGCCGATTTCCTTGAGCCAGTAGATACCGTCGCCGTTAATGTCCAAAGAACCATAGGAGGCCGCAATGCATTTGAACAGGCCGAACAGGAGCGCTGCGCCTGCGATGTTTCCGGGCTTCCAGTTGCCGAAGATCATAACGGCCAGCGCCAAAAAGCCGAAGCCCGCGACGTCGCCGTTGGAGGTGCAGTTGGCGGTGGTCATGGCGTAGACAAAGCCGCCCATGCCGGCCAGCGCGCCGGAAATAGCAACGCCGGAATAGCGCATCTTAAACACGTTAATGCCCAGCGAGTCAGCCGCCTGCGGATTTTCGCCGCAGGAACGAAGACGCAGACCGAACTTGGTTCTGTACAGAAGAATCGAAACGATGATAAAAACCAGAATGCAGACATAAGTGACAGGATAAACCTTATTGACGAAAACCTGTCCAAGGAAGCCCATGGAAGGCGTTTTGTTTATGCCGCGTCCTACGCCGAAGCCGAAATAGCTTTCCTTCAGCATAAACCAGCTGGCAGCGTCGCCTTTGGCCATGTGAAGCGTATTCTGGTTGGCCAGAATGCGGATCATGAACAGAACCAGCGCGGGCGCCATTAAGTTAAGCGCGGTTCCGCCGATGGTCTGGTCAGCCTTCAGGTTGATGGCGGCGAAGGCTAAAAGCATTGCAAACAATGCGCCGAGCAGGGCGGTTACAGCCATGGTAAGAAGCACGAAAAGCTGAAGCGTCAGCCAGTCCTTCGCTACATAAGCGGCTTCAAACCACTCCCACTGCTGAACCATTCGCACAAACAATACGCCGATGAACGCGCCGAAGATCATGATGCCTTCAAGCGCAAGGTTGATAACGCCGCTGCGCTCGGAGCAGACGCCTGCGAGCGCGACGATCATAAGGGGAACTGCGTAAATCAGGGTCTGACGAATGAGGAACGGAATGGTTCCTTCATTGATGGCCTGCGTAAAAAACTGAACGATTGCGTCCATTATTTCGCCGCCTCCTTTCCGCTCTTGCGTTTCTTTGCGCCGCTGATCAGCATCTTAATCAGCAGAGAGAACGCAGACAGGTATACGATAACCGCGATGATGACGTCCGTGATATACTCGTTAAAGCCTGTCAGGTTCGTAAGCTGCAGACCGCAGATATCGAGCATCGACATAAAGATACCGGAGAAGATTACGCCGATGGGATTGTTCGCGGCAAGAAGCGCAACGGGAATGCCGTTGAAGCCAACCGCCGGAAGCGCCTGATAGGTACTCCAGAAAAACTCGGTGTTGCCGGAAAGGTTGTAAAGCGCGCCTGCCGCGCCGGCGAGAGAACCGGCGATGGCCATGGAAATGACGATAGAGCGCTTGTCCTTGATGCCTGCATAGCGGGCGGAGAAGCGGTTCGAGCCGCAGGCCTTCAGCTCATAGCCGAAGGTGGTCTTGGAGAGGATGATGTAGATAATGATTGCAAGCACCGCGGCGATGATAATGCCGCCGTTGATCTGCGAACCTTCAAAAATCTTGTCCAAGCCGAACTTTGACGTCTGAACGCCGTTAAACGAGGTTTTGTAGATGTATCCGGATTTGGTGTTCTCGTAAACGTTTTTAAGGGAGGAAATGTCAAACACCCACGTTACAAGGTTTGCGGCGATCCAGTTGGTCATAATGCAGGCGAGAACCTCGTTGATGTTGAGAAGCGCCTTCAAAAGGCCCGGAATCGCGCCCCAGAGCGCGCCGGCAAGAATGCCGCCAAAGAAAGCCAGACACCATACCAGCCACGCCGGAAGGAAGAAGGAAGGCGCCGCGCCCAAAGAGGCCTGCCAAACGCTCATGGTGGAGCCTTCTACGGGAATGCTTAAGGCGATAAACAGGGAAGCGGCGGTGCCCGCCAGATACTGACCGGGCGCGCCGATGTTGAAAAGACCCGTTTTATAGGCAACCGCGACGGAAAGACCGGTCAGAACAACCGGGGTTGCGCGGAAAAGCATATTGCCCATCATCTGGGGATTGAAGCCGAAGGTCAGATTGCCGACCGCATCGCGGCCGGTGCAGAACAATCCGCTGAAAATAATTCGGATGCCGTCCCATACCGCCTTTGCGCCCATGGTGACGTTCGTAAAGCCGACGATGGCAATAATGACGCTGCCGACAGCCATACCGATGAGAATGGAGAGAAGAGACGCGATGACCGTGCGGGATCCGTCCTTTAACATAACGCCGTTCGGACCTTTTTTACTCATTTGAAGCGCCTCCTTCCTGCTTTTTTGCGCCGGCCATATAAAGACCCAGCTCTTCGACCGTGGTTTTCTTGGGATCAAGCTCGCCGACGATTTCGCCTTCATACATGACGAGAATGCGGTCGGAAAGATTCATAACCTCGTCAAGCTCCAAAGAAACGAGCAGAACGGCCTTTCCGGCGTCACGCGCTGAAACCAGCTGGCGATGGATGTATTCGATTGCGCCTACATCCAATCCGCGCGTGGGCTGAACGGCAACGATGAGAGGAAGATCGCGGTCAATTTCGCGGGCGATAATCGCCTTTTGCTGATTGCCGCCGGACATGGATCGCGTGAGTGTGATCGGCCCCTGACCGGAGCGCACGTCGTACTGCTCAATCAGTCCTTCAGCGTAGGCCCGAACGCTGTCAAATTTGATGAAACCGTGATTTTGGAAACGCGGCTCGTGATATTTCTGCAGAACCATGTTCTGTTCAAGCGTGTTGTCCAGAATCAATCCATGCTTGTGGCGATCCTCCGGGATGTGGGACATGCCGAGATTGGAGCGCGTGCGAATGGGCGCAGAGGTGATGTTGGTATTATTCAGAAGAATTTTGCCTGCGGAAGCTTTTTCAAGGCCGGTGATTGCGTGAATCAGCTCGCTCTGACCGTTTCCGTCGATACCGGCGACGCACACGATTTCGCCCGCGCGTACCGTGAAGGAAACGTTCTTGACCGCGTCTCGGTTGTAAAGCTTGGATTTAACGGACAAACCCTCTACCTTTAAAATGGTATCCGTCGGCACGGAGGGCCCCTTGTCTACCACAAGCTGTACGTCGCGGCCGACCATCATGCGGGAAAGCTCCGCCTGATTGGTTTCCGATGTGTTTACCGTTCCGATATACTTGCCCTTGCGAAGAACACTGCAGCGGTCGGATACGGCCATGATTTCGTTGAGCTTGTGGGTGATGAACAGGATGGACTTGCCTTCGGCGGCGAGACCCTTCATGATTTTCATCAGCTCTTCGATTTCCTGCGGCGTTAAAACGGCGGTGGGCTCGTCGAAAATCAATACCTCGTTGTCGCGGTAGAGCATTTTGAGAATTTCCACGCGCTGCTGCATGCCGACGGTAATATCTTCGATTTTTGCGTCCAAATTGACGTTCAGGCCGTAGCGCTCGGAAAGAGATTTGACCTTCTGCCGGGCTTTTTTCTTGGAAAGGAAACCGGCCTTCGTGTCTTCCGCGCCTAAAATGATGTTGTCAAGCACGGTGAACACGTCAACCAGCTTAAAGTGCTGATGCACCATGCCGATGTGAAGCGCGGTTGCGTCGTTGGGGTTGTTGATCTTAACGGGGTTTCCGTTAATCCGAATCTCTCCCCCGTCCGGCTGGTAGAGGCCGAAAAGCACGCTCATCAGCGTGGATTTTCCCGCGCCGTTTTCGCCCAGCAGTGCATGGATTTCGCCTCGCTTCAGCTGAAGCGTGATGTCGTCGTTGGCTTTGATTCCCGGGAATTCCTTGGTGATGTGGAGCATTTCAACAACGTACTCAGATACGCTTGTCATGCAGCCACCTCGCTTTCTTATGTCAGTTAATGGGCTACATTTCGCCCAAAGCATACTGCTTTTATTATAGTAGCAGTTTGCGTAAATTGCAAGCAATCCCCGGTGAAAAGAGCAAAAAAACAGGAGAAGCGTTTTCACGCTCCTCCTGAATCAAGGTAAGAATTATTCGTAGATAATGGTGAGGTTGCTGAACTCAACGCCGGTGATGGCATCGTTCTCGTAAACGGTGTTGTCGATTACGAGGGTGCCGTCCTTGATCTGGGCCAGAACAGCATTGTACTCTTCAACGGTCCAGCCGGTCAGAGACCAGGTGTCGGTGGGGAGACCAACGGAATCGTTGTTCGCGCCCAGAACGTTGGCTACGTCGCCGATGGTGTCCCATTCGCCGGCATACAGCTTGCCAATGGCCCACTCGGTAGCGGAGGCAAGGCCCTTAAGAGCGGAGGTAACAACGGTTTCGGATTCGTAGGACTGGTCTACGTCAACGCCTACTACGAAAGCATCGTTGGCGGAAGCAGCCGCTACAACAGAGGAGAACATGGAGCCGCCGCAAGCGAAGACGCACTCGGTGCCGGTCTCGTACCAGCCGGAGATCATGGTCTGAAGCTCAGCAGAAGCGGAGAAGGAAGCGCCGTACTGCCAGGAGTACTTGAGCTCAACAGTTACGCCCATCTCTTTGGCCGCAGCGTTGGCGCCCTGAGCGAAGCCGTAGCCGTAACGGATGCAAGCGGGGTTGGTTCCGCCGCCGCCGCCGGTGAAGCCCAGACGGGTGAAGCCTTCCTTAACGGCAGCGTAGCCGGCGAGGTAACCGGACTGCTCTTCGGCGAAGGCGATGGGAGCTACGTTCTTAAGACCAAGCTGCCAGCCGTCGATGAAAACAAACTTAACATCGGCGAACTCAGCGGCGGCCTTGGCAAGAGCGGTGCCCTGCATGAAGCCGGCGCAAACAACAACCTTGGCGCCGCCTTCGCAGGCAGCCTTCATGGCGTCGTAACGGTCGTCATCAGTGGCCTGATCGCCGTTGGCGGGCTGATAATACTTGTAGGTGAGGCCGTTGGCATTGGCATACAGCTTAACGCCGTTCCAGGTGCCCTGGTTGAAGGACTTGTCCTTGAGCTGACCTACGTCAGTAACGAAAGCGATCTCGTACTTGCCGTCCGCAGCGGTAACGGTGTCGGAGATCTCATCGGGGTTTACGGTCTCAGCAAAGGCAGCGCAGCCCAGCATCATGACCATAGCCAGAAGCATCGCAAGAAACTTCTTCATGGGGGAATCCTCCTGTCATTTATTTAGTATGGATTTTGGTTCATACCGAAATGATTATAGCACAAGGAATGTCAAGATTCAAGATAGAACAAAAGATGTAACGTATTTATCCCAAACAATGATATTATATAAGGAAGGAATTGCTGACAGGCAGATGATGCAGCTATATGCATATCTTTGATGCGTTTTAAAATTAATCTTAAATTAATAAATAAAACCTATTGACAATTCCCTTTCCTTTGTGTATAATGAACTCGTAAATGAGAATGATTCTCAAATTTAAAAGAGGTGAGCACTTGACAGCAAAGCAGCAGTTGATTTTAAATCTCGTCCGCTCGTCCTGTGCCCATTGCACTGCGGAAAAGATTTTTGAGGAAGCCCGTAAGGAAATGCCCGGCATCGGCCTTGCAACGGTATACCGAAATCTTTCCGCGCTTGCGGAGGACGGCATAATCCGCAGAATTTACGTAAGCGGCGAGCCGGACCGGTTCGACAAAACCGTGGAAGATCACGACCACGCGGTTTGCAAAAACTGCGGAAGAATGATCGACGTAAATGTCGGAGACATAAAAAAGCAAATTGAGGAAAGCCTAAAGACAACGGATTTCACCTACGACCTTTGCATTCACGACTATTGCACAGAGTGCAGACATGCGCGATACAGCGCGAAAGCAGAATAGAAAATTTAGGAGGAAAACGATCATGGAATTCAAAGGATCCCGCACCGAAGCCAACCTGATGGCCGCCTTTGCCGGCGAGAGCCAGGCCCGCAACAAGTACACCTACTACGCCTCCAAGGCCAAGAAGGACGGCTACGAGCAGATCGCCGCGCTCTTCCTTGAGACCGCCGAGAACGAAAAAGAGCATGCCAAAATTTGGTTCAAGCTCCTGCACGACGGCTCCATCCCCGGCACTGAGTGGAACCTTGAAGACGCCGCCGCCGGTGAGAACTACGAGTGGACCGACATGTATGCGGGCTTTGCCAAGGAAGCCAAAGAAGAAGGCTTTGATCACATCGCTTTCCTCTTTGAAGAAGTTGCCAAGATCGAAAAAGAGCACGAGGAAAGATATTTAAAGCTCTTAGAAAACGTCAAGGGCAAGGTCGTCTTCTCCAAGGACGAAGACGCCATCTGGAAGTGCCGCAACTGCGGACACATCGTGGTCGGCAAGGAAGCCCCCGAAGTCTGCCCCGTCTGCACCCATCCCAAAGCTTATTTTGAGCTCAAGGCAGAAAACTATTGATTTTAGTCCACAATCCGAATATAATGTAGAAAAAAACAAAAGGAGATTATCATTATGAAGAAGTTTGTATGCTCTGTTTGCGGTTATGTACACGAAGGCGACGCCGCCCCCGAAAGATGCCCCCAGTGCAAGGTTCCCGCTGAGAAGTTCGTCGAGCAGAAGGCCGAAATGGGCTGGGCCGCCGAGCACGTTGTAGGCGTAGCGCAGGGCGCTCCCGAAGAGATCATGGAAGGCCTGCGCGCCAACTTCATGGGCGAGTGCACCGAAGTCGGCATGTACCTGGCTATGGCCCGCGTTGCCCATCGCGAAGGCTATCCCGAGATCGGCCTGTACTGGGAAAAGGCCGCCTACGAAGAGGCCGAGCACGCCGCCAAGTTCGCAGAACTCCTCGGCGAAGTCGTAACCGACTCCACCAAGAAGAACCTCGAAATGCGCGTTGAAGCCGAAAACGGCGCAACCGCCGGCAAGACCGAGCTCGCCAAGCTCGCCAAGCAGCTCAACCTCGACGCCATCCACGACACCGTTCATGAAATGGCCCGCGACGAGGCGCGTCACGGCAAGGCTTTCGAAGGCCTGCTGAAGCGCTACTTCGGCTAAGATTTTCAATCACTCAAGGCCAGTTTCGAAAGGAACTGGCCTCAGACCGTCAACAAACCCCTGATTTCGAAAGGAATCAGGGGTTTGAGCAATGATAAGGGAAAAAAGGGGAGGAAGAAGGAGGAAAAAAACGCCTTGA
>JAFWZN010000002.1 GCA_017522345.1 Clostridia bacterium
CATGTACGGCAAAATCGCGCGTTTTCACAAAGCGCAGCGACTGAAAACGCTTCCCCTTTCCGATCCCCGCCCGGAAATTCCGAAGAATTTCAGGGGATCGGCCCCTCTCATCAAAAAAGGTACTTTTTTGATGACTTGAAAACGCCCCTTGATTTCAAGCGAAATCAGAGGGCGTTTTTCTGTGCTTTTAAACCTTCAGCGCATAATCCTTGATAACCCTTTCAAATCCTTCCGTTGTCGTGTCGAAATATACGCCTGCACGATTCAGCTTTTCAAAGGTCATCCACAGATTTCCCGCCGTTTTGGTTTTTGATGTGAGCGCCTGGGCTTTTTCTTCGAGGCCCAGAGCTTTAAAGAAATAAAGGGTTGTATCGTACATATTTAAGTCGTTGGCGCTTCCGTAGTTGTATGCGCCGCCGGGAGCAAGGAGCATTTTTTCAAGGTTTTCGGCTACCTGACGCACATAGGTTACGGCGCGGAAGGAATTTTCGGATGCGTCCATGGGAACGCCCGTCTGGGCGGCCTTGAGCGCGAGGGTCAGAAAATTCATGCGGTTTTTGTGGTTGTAAAGGGGCATATCGTACATCCATGTTGCGCGAAGATGCACGCAGTCGGGGTTTTTGTCGAGCGTGCGCTTTTCGGATAAAAGCTTGTGGCACGCGTAGGTGTTGGTCGGCTCGGGCAGCTCGATTTCGTCCGAATACGGGCCCTCCTCTTTCATGCCGGTATACACCTGATCGGAGGAGAACATGAGAATTTTGATCTTTTCCTCAAACGCCGCTTTGTTGAGCGCATCCGGCAAAACGACGTTGGCGAGATACGATGCATCCGCATCTTTTTCGCATTCGCCGATGTCGGAAATCGCGGCGGTATGGATAATTGCCGCGGGCTGAACGCGCTTTACGTATTCGATCACGCCTTTTTCGGGCTCGGCCGCGCGAAGAATTTCACTCGGAAACGCGACTGCGTCCTTAAAATATTCCATAACGCGCGCTCCGACAAAGCCGCGCGCGCCGGTTACGAGAATTTTTTTCTTCATTTCCATGGGGCGTACCTCCTGTATATGTGTAACGTCATTATAGAGGAAGAAGCATATGTCCGTCAAGAAAAAAGAAAAAACCGAAGGACGAGCCGAAGGGCTTACGCGGAGGGGATCCGGATAAGAAAATTTGTAGATTCAGATTGTAGTTTTGATCTATTCCATTCTTTCAATCGGGAAAAACATGTAGTTTTTCCCGGTTTTGACGTCCGTAAAGTCGTGTACTGCGCCTTGGAGGACAAAGCCGTTTTCGCTTAAATAGGAAAGCATATTGGGAAAAAGATTTTCTTCGTTTTCTGCTTTCAGATAAACAAAGCCCGGAATCGTCCATTTTGTCCAACCCTCGGGCGCGATTGCATCGAAATAAACCTCCGCGCCCGCAAGATATTTTCCTTCGGAAAATCCGTTTTCCCAAGGCTTGAAAGAATGCGAAAAATCCGTCATTGCGCCCCATACGCCGACGGGAAAACCGGCTTCGTCCGTTTTTGCGAGATGGGCGATTTCACCGAAACGGGAATTGGCTTCGTTCCAGAGATTCTGAATAAAGCCCGCGCCGTCCTTGGTCGAACCCTCCTTGCCGATGACGGAAAAGGCGGGCTTTATGACTTTTTCAATGTGCATAGAAAAACTCCTTTTCAAATATGTTGTCGGTATCGCCTGCATAATTTACGAGCGTATCGATTTGTTTGTAGCCGAATTTCTCATATACGCCGTTCATATCGCTTGGAATATACGCCTTTTCAAAACCCAAGTGATAAGCGTGGTTTTCCGCCGCCTCAATGAGCTTTCCCATTATTCGCTTTCCGCGATGGTTTTCGTCTACGAATATAGAGCTGATCCACGGTAAATAGCGGTTTTCGGGATAGTAATCCGTTTTTAAAAACGTGCAGAAGCCGATGATTTCATTATCCTTCACGGCGGCGAAGGCGGTTTCCCAATCGGAAAATCTTTCCTCGCGCATCATTTCGGCAAGGTGCTTTCCTGCGGGCCATGAACACGAAAATGCGTAAGCCTCCAGCTTTTTATATATCTCGCCGCCTTTTTCCGCGCGAACGACTTCGCAGTCGGCGTCAAGCAGGAAATGCTTTGAAAGCGCGTTCAGAACCTCGTCCCTCGTGTCGCGCCCGTCGTCCTTTCGGCTTAAGGTGAAAAAGCCGCTGTTTTTTAGGCGGTCGTAGTTTTCCTGATTGTTCACGCGCGCAATGCAGCTTTTGAAATTATTAAGCGTCCACTCAGGATCGGGCGAGGCCATGATTTCGCGATGCAGCATGCTTTTTTCCATATCAGGCCGATCGAAAAAGCGCTCCACGGAAAGCGACGCATCGCTCAGCATGACGGCGACATGATTATAAGAGGAAATAAGCTTCAGCGTTTCAAGCGGGATGTTGGTATCTACCATCACTTTTCTGTTCTGAGACACCGAAATGAGGTGCGCAATTTCAAATTCACTGACCTCTTTGCTTGTGCCCGTCACCCACTTTTCATATTCGTCGGGCGAGCGACTGACAAAATCCTGAAAGGACGACATGCGGTTAAAATACGTAAATTCCTTTTGCGCATCCTCTCTTGCGACGGACAAAAACAGATTGGTGTTGTAGTTTTCCTCCATGTGCAGCATATTGTATTTTTCAGACAGCAATTTGCACATGGTGGATTTTCCGGCGTAAGCCGTGCCGGTTATGAAATAGCAGTTGCGAAGGTAGTATTTCAGAATGTTGTTTTCGATTTTCATATTCGTGTCTCCTTTATTTTTTTCACATAAACTGGACCCTCATAATCCTGCGGGCCTTTCACATCCGAAATTGATTATCGGATGCGATTGTTGTTATAAAGGAACTGACACATATGCTTTTACTCCTTCCCGAATCCGTTAAACCATGCGCGCTCGGAGAAGGGCTTTTTCTTGGGCCCTCTTACTTCGCCCTTCGGGACGCCGACGGGCAAAAAGCACACCAGCTCGTATTCGTCCGGAACGCCCAGCATCTTCGCCATTTTGTCGCCGATTCGATCAAGATCGGTGATATGACCTTCATACCAGCAGCTTTGATAGCCGAGGTCGGTAATGGCAAGAAGCATGTTTTCAATTGCCGCCGAATAATCGTGGATGGAAAAACATCGGTCGCGGTAGGCGATGATTTTTCTTGTGAGCACGCAGATAGCCGCAGGCGCGGTTTCGCCGACGGGCGGGTCGATCACTGTGCGCAGCTTTGCAAGAACGGATGGATCGTCCACGGCGATTAGGCTTGTCGTCTGTTTGTTGCAGCCGGAGGGCGCGTCAAGCCCGGCCTGCATGATAAGCGTTAGATGCTCCCTCGGAACAGGCGTATTTTCAAATTCGCCGCGATAGGAATGTCTTCTCAAAATGGCTTCAAGGGTGTTCATATGCTTGTCCCCCTTATAGTTCATATCCGTATTTTCCGTAGGAACTGGTCAGAACCTGCATGCCTTTTTGCATGCCCTTTTCGTGAAATTCCATCATGAGCGGGCCTGTATAGAGCGCTTCTTTGGATGCGCGGGCGACGAGATCAAAATTCAGCGTTCCATCGCCGGGCGCAACATGGTCGTCGTTAAGGCCGAAGTTGTCGTTGATGTGCGTGTAAGCCCAGCGCGGCGCGAAGTCCTCCGCGAGAGGCTCAAGCATGCCGTGAATATGGGCGTGTCCCGTATCGATGTTCATTTGAATGGGTGAATTCTCGGGATAATATTTGAACAGTTTTTCAAAATCTATGTATTCAGAGCCCATGTCCCTTTTTCCGTGCGAGGGCACGTTTTCGTACAAAAGAATCATGTTTGCCTTTTCGATTATGGGTAATACCGCGTCTGTAGCTCTGAAAAGACGGTCCATGCCCTGCTTTCTGTCGGTCAGAAAATGAAGGTGCATGTTTAAATATGTCATGCCCATTTTTGCTGAGCGTTCGGCGGTCTCAAGGAAAAGACGCGTCATCTCAGCTTCGTCCAATTTTTCCCAGTTCACCCACGGATGGCACGAAAGCTCAATTCCGCTTTTCCTTGCGTAATCTGCAATCTCCAAAAGCCTGTTAAGATCCATGCTTTCAAACGACCGCCCGTTTTCGCCGCCGAAAAATTCAACGCCCGTGAATGCGTTTTCCTTTGCCCAGTCGACGCACTTCATCCAGTCGCTTAAGCAGTAAAGATGGCACGAGCTCATGTATTTTTTAAGTTTCATTCGGCGTATCTCCTATCGTAATGACATCAATGGATATGCCGGCGGCATTCATTGCGCCGGGGAGCTTAAGAGAAACCATCAAACGATTATGCATTTATAAGATATGTTTCCGCCATGTGAGAAGCGACCGCGCCGTCGGACACAGCCGTTACGACCTGACGAAGAAGCTTGGCTCTCACATCGCCCACGGCGTATACGCCGGGCAGATTTGTTTCGGTGGTTTCGCCGGAGGCGATATAGCCGTTTTCATCTAAGATGAGCTGGTCTTTGACAAGCTCCGTCGCGGGCTTTCTTCCAATGCTTATGAAAACGCCGTCCACGGAAAGGTCGGTTTCTTCGCCGGTTTTGATGTTTTTTACGGAAAGGCCGGTCAGCTTTTTATCGTGAAGGAGCTTTTCAACCCTGCTGTCCCACAGAAATTCTACGTTTTTTGCCTGCATAAGCGGCTCATGATAGATTTTCGTTGCGCGCAGGGCGTCGCGGCGATGGATGACGATGACTTTTTCTGCTACGCGGCTTAATAAAAGCGCGTCCGCCGCGGCGGAGTTGCCGCCGCCGACCACCGCGACGGTTTTTCCTTTATAAAACATGCCGTCGCAGGCTGCGCAGTAGTGAACGCCCAAGCCGATCAAATCTTCTTCTGCGGGCAGACCCAGCGCGCGCGGGTTTGCGCCCGTTGCAATGACGACGGTTTTTGATTGAAATGTGCCTTCGCTGGTTTCGATAATCTTGTTTTTTGCGGCGAGATCCAGCTTTTTCACGTCTGCGCTCACGGTTTTTGCGCCGAAACGCTCGGCCTGATTTTTCATTTGCTCGCCAAGCTCGATTCCGCCGATTCCATCGGTGAAGCCGGGATAGTTGTCAATCTGATGGGTAAGCGCCATCTGACCGCCGGCGGAAAGGCGCTCAAGCAGAACGATGTCCATGCCGGCTCTGGCTGCATATAACGCTGCGGTATAGCCGCCCGGCCCGCCGCCGATGATGGCCATGTCGTATACATGATCATCCTGCGTTTTTTCCTTTTCGGGAAGCAGATCCTTTAAAAACTCCTCGATGTCCGCCTTTGCCGGAGGCTCGACGATCTGTCCGAGCGACGCGCCGTTTTCGTACAGGCGGATGGTTGGAATTCTTCGAATGTCCTCTCTTTGGCGGATGCCATCGATTTCGTCCACATTCAGCTTAACCACGATTACGCGGCCGGAAAGCTCGTCGGCAATTTCGTCATACGGCTTTTCGATTCTTCTGCAGTCGCCGCACCACGGCGCCCAGAAATCGGCAAGAACGGTTTTTCCGCTTTGGATAAGTTCGTGAAGCTGGTTTTCGTCTATATGTTTGGCTGCCATTTTCTTAAGCTCCTTTCGCCTCATTACGATTTAAGTATGCCATAAAATCAGGAAATATTCCGTGACGACGTCACATACGCTTATTATATACGAAATGCGCGAAAATGAAAACATTTTTTAAGAATATGGTAGAAACATGGAGAAAGACGTGATATGATATAGAAAAAAACAATTATGCCAAAGAGGGTATCACGATGAGTACGATCGCCTATAAGTGTCCCTGTTGCGCTTCTCCCCTTGCCTATGGCGCAGAAAGCGGAAAGCTGGATTGCGCTTCCTGCTCAAACAGCTTTGATCTTGAATCCATCGAGGCAATGCAGATTGACGATACAAAAAGCGGCGTAAAATTTGAACGCCCCACCGAAAGGTTTGATTCGTCCGACGGAGAGCAGATCGCGGCGTATACCTGTCAGTCCTGCGGCGCGGAGCTGATGACCGAGGGCACGACCACCGCTACCGAATGCCCCTATTGCGGAAGCCACACCATTCTGCCCGAAAGAATCAATGCGGGCGTGAAGCCGGAGCTGGTCGTTCCCTTCACCGTTACCAAGGAAAAGGCGCAGGATATTTTCAACGGCTATTTTACGGGAAAACCCCTGCTTCCGAATATTTTCAAGGATAGCCGCAACCGCATTTCCGAAATGCGAAGGCTGTTTGTGCCCTACTGGCTGTTTGACTGCGACGCGCACGGAAGCGTCGTTTACAACGCCGAAAAGAGGCGCACCGAGCGGCGCGGCGATTGGGAGATTGAGAAAATCGACCACTACATCGTAAGAAGAAACGGATCAATGTCGTTTGAAAATATTCCTGTCGACGGCAGCGAGAAGATGGATAACCGAATTACGGAATCCATTGAGCCGTATGATCTCACCGCTGCCGTGCCGTTCCAGCCTGCGGTTCTTGCAGGGTCTATGGCGGATCACGCGGATGTGGATGCGGAAAAATGCGAAGAGCGCGCAACGGAGCGCGTTGAAAACAGCTTGGCCGATGCGCTGAGAAGCACGGTAACGGGCTATACACGTGTTAATGAACGCGGAAGAAACATCTTTTCCGAAAACGGAAAGGCGAAGCCTGCGCTTTTGCCCGTTTGGCTGATTACGACGGAAAAGGCGGAGAAAACCTATACCTTCGCCATCAACGGACAGACCGGCGCGCTGACGTGCGACGTTCCTGCGGACACCAAAAAAACCCTGCTCTGGGGCGGCGGCGTTTTTGCGGGCGTGATGGGCGTTTTCGCTGTCATCCTTGCGATTATGGATGCGCTGGGCGGCGCGGCGCTTCTGATTTCCGCGATTGCAGCGCTGATTATCGCTCTTATTACGGTTTCGGTTCTCATTTCCCAGCTCAAGCAAGCTTCTCATCAAAATGCCGCCGGTAATTATGTCAGGAAGGATTCGTTCAGAATAACGGCCAGAAGCGATCACTTCCTTTACAGAACCACGAACCGCCGAAAGATTGAAAACAACAATAAATAATGATACAAGAGGTGCAGATCAATGGGTCTTATTTTTGCAGGTCTTAACGCGCTGGGCGGAACGCTGTCCAGCCAGTGGAGAGAGTTTTTCTTCTGTGATTCCATGCCGGCGGACGTACTCGCATCCAAGGCAATGAAACGCATCAACGGCCGCTTCGGCGGAAGCAAAACCGAGGACGACAACGTGATTTCCGACGGCTCCGTCATCGTGGTCAACGAAGGTCAGGCAATGATGATCGTCGATCAGGGCAAGGTCGTTGATTTCTGCGCCGAGCCCGGCGAATACAAGTTTGACAAAAACGGCGAACCCAGCCTTCTTTACGGCCCGTTCGACGGTCAGAAGGCTAAGGCCGTATTGAAAAGCGCCTTTGACCGCTTTTCCTTCGGCGGACAGGCGGGAAAAGATCAGAGAGTGTACTATTTCAATATGAAGGAGCTGACCGGAAACAAATACGGAACGCCCAACCCCGTTCCCTTCCGCGTGGTCGATCAGAACATCGGCCTTGATATCGACGTTTCCATCCGATGCTTTGGCGAATACAGCTACAAGATCACCAATCCCATTCTTTTCTATACCAATGTTTGCGGAAACGTGAAAAGAGATTTCACGCGCGATGAAATCGACAGCCAGTTAAAAAGCGAGCTGCTTACCGCGCTTCAGCCTGCGTTTGCGAGAATTTCTGCGCGCGGCATTCGCTACAGCGCGCTGCCCGGACATACCCTTGAAATCGCCGAGGCGCTCAACGAAGTGCTTTCCGAAAAATGGGCGAATCTTCGCGGCGTTGAAATCGTTTCCTTCGGCGTCAACTCCGTAAAGGCCTCTGAAGAAGACGAAAGCATGATTAAAGAGCTTCAGAGAAACGCCGTCTTCCGCAACACCAATATGGCCGCGGCGCATATGGTCGGCGCGCAGGCGCAGGCGATGCAGGACGCGGCGAAAAACGCGGGCGGCTCGTTCACCGGCTTTATGGGCATGAACATGGCTCAGCAGGCGGGCGGAACAAGCGCGGCGCAGCTGTTTAATATGGGCGCGCAGACGCCCGCCGCTTCCGCTGCTCCTGCGCAGAACGGCTGGAAGTGCGCCTGCGGCGCGATGGCCACGGGCAATTTCTGTCCCGAGTGCGGAAGCAAAAAGCCCGCGCTTGACGGTTGGACGTGCAAATGCGGCTCCGTCAATAAGGGAAAATTCTGCTCGGAATGCGGCGCAAAGCGACCCTCCGGCGCGCCCGTCTATGAGTGCGACAAATGCGGCTGGAAGCCGGCGGACCCCACGAAGGCCCCGCGCTTCTGCCCGGAATGCGGCGACCCGTTTGACGAGAATGATGTAAAGTAAGGCGAAAAAGAAAAAAGAGACGAATGCAGCTTGTGAACTGCTCCCCATTTGTTAGACAGTATGGTATACTGAAAAACAAGTGGGGAGTGATTTTATGTCTAAGGGAGTACCGCACAAGAGATATACAGCGGAATTCAAAGAACACGTGATCAAA
>JAFWZN010000072.1 GCA_017522345.1 Clostridia bacterium
ATGTACGGCAAAATCGCGCGTTTTCACAAAGCGCAGCGACTGAAAACGCTTCCCCTTTCCGATCCCCGCCCGGAAATTCCGAAGAATTTCAGGGGATCGGCCCCTCTCATCAAAAAAGGCACTTTTTTGATGACTTGAAACCGGCGATGCTTCAGATTGAAGCGTGCCGGTTTCTTTTTTAGTTTAGATCCTCTTTCTTATTTTTGAGGATGAAGCAAAGCACAGTTTTGGCGGTTCTCTGAAGCTCCGCTCTTGTGATGCCGCCTTCTTTTCCGATCGTTTCAAGAAGCGTTCCGTCGGACACGTATTTTTTCTGGATGTGTCCCATGTTGCCCGGCATCAGAACGTCCACCTGCGCGCGGACGCGGTAAGCGTTGTCGCGGATCGAGGGGAATTCATGGCTTACATCCTTCTGCATCCACCAATCGGTGATAACCACGCCGTCAAAGCACCATTCCTTCCTGAGCACGGTGGTGACGAGGTCGTAATTGTAGTGCGCCCACACGGAATTGATCTTGTTGTAGGACGTCATGATGGTGTTGGGCTTGCCTTCCTTGACCGCAATTTCAAAGGCGCGCAGATAGATTTCGCGAAGCGCGCGCTCGGAAACGCGGGAATCGTTGGTGTTTCTCTTGGTTTCCTGATTGTTGCAGGCGAAATGCTTGGGACAGCAGGATTTTCCCTGGCTCTGAACGCCTCTTATAACGGCGGCGGCCATTTTGCCAGCAAGCAGCGGATCCTCCGAAAAATACTCAAAGTTTCTTCCGCACAGGGGATTTCTGTGGATGTTGAGGCCGGGAGACAGCACGATGTCGCTTTTGTGCTTGACCATTTCCTTGCCGATATGCGTGTACAGCTCCTCGACCAGCTTATCGTCCCAGGTACAGGCAAGCGCGGTGCCGTTGGCAAGCAGCGAGCAGAATTTCTGAAGCCGCAATCCGGAAGGCCCGTCGCAGGTGATAATCGGAGGAACGCCTTTTTCCCGCAGAGATTCCAATACGCCGCCGAATGCGCCCGCGTTTCCGGCTACGCCCAATTCGCTGCCCATCGCGCCCTCGCCGCGGGTCAGAGCCTCCAGCTCCTCATCAGACAGCTGCGCAATAAACTCATCAAGCGTGATTTCACCCTTGGAAACATCAATCAGCCGCTTTCCGCGATCTCCGGTAACGCGAATCTCCTCGGGCAGTCTCTCAAGAATCCTATCCTTTAAGGATACCTCGCCCTTCTTAACAGTCTCTTCCTCAAAGATGATCCTGCCGTCTTTTTCAAGGGCATGCATTCTTTCAAAGGGATCGACGACGTTGAGCGCGCTTTCCGTTTTTTCTACCAGCCTTGTTTCATTGATTTCAAATTCGCCCGCCAGATGCTGAGAAGCGAATACCCTGTACGCGCCCTTTTCAAGCACAAATGCATTTTTGAAGCCGCTTCTTCCCGTATCGTCGTAGGATGCAATTTCCTTGTCGGTGAAGGTAAGCGTCAGAACCTCGCTTTCGCCGGGACGCAGATCGGCGGTTTTCGCATAGGCTGCCAGCACCTTTTCCGGCTTGCCCAAAGCGCCCTGCGGAGCGCTCACCCATGCCATCACGGTTTCGCAGCCTGCGGTTTTGCCTGTGTTGGTCACCTGCGCTTTTACGGTATACTCTCCGGATTTTACATCGAAGGAAACGGGCTTGGCGGAAAACGTAGTATAGGAAAGGCCGTAGCCGAAGGGATAGAGTACTCTGTCCTTTTTGAAGGTTTCAAAATAGCGGTATCCGACAAAAATATCCTCGGAATAGTTATTGAACTGCTCGCCGCCGAAGTTTTTGCTCGAGGGATAATCTTCAAAAGCCTTCGCAATGGTATCTGAAAGCTTACCCGACGGATTGACTTTTCCCGTCAATACGTCCGCGACGGCGTTTCCGCTTTCCATGCCGCCCTGCCATACGATCATAACAGCGGAAAGCTTTTCTTTGAATTCCTCCGTCCAGCTCATATCCATAATGCTTCCGACGTCCAGTATGACAACCGTGCTTTTAAACGCGTCGGAGACGATTCTGAGCATCGCCTTTTCTTCCTTGGTAAGGTAGAAGCTTCCCGGCGTCAGGGTGTTTTCTCTGTCCTCGCCCGCAGCGCGGCCCAGTACGACAACAGCGGTATCCGCGCGTCCGGCCGCCGCGTTCACAAGCTCGGCCTTCAGCGGCATTTCCGGGTGACTCATCGGCCAGTGGCCCCACCAGCCATGGTCGGCCTTGTTTGCATCGGTATTCACCCACGCTTTGTAGGTTTCAGCTACCTCCTTGTCAAACAAAACGCCCGCATTCTCAAGGCCCTCCATAAGATTCACGCGATACGGAGGGTTTACGTCTCCGCCGCTTCCGTAGCCTACATAGAACCAATCCAGCTGGCAGCGACCAAACACCGCGATTTTATCGCGCTTTTTCAGTGGAAGAACGCCGTTGTTTTCAAGAAGCACGCAGCTTTGTGCCGCGACTTTCCTTGCGATTTCAGATATTTCCTTTGTCGCCGTATCCGAGCCCGACGCATGCGTTTCCTCCTGCATAAGACCATTGCCCATGCCCCAGTCGATCACGCGCTGCATAAGCTTGCCGAATGCTCTTTTGACTCTTTTCATATTTCTCCCCCTATCTAAAAGAAACCACTGATCCGTCTCTTTTCAGAATCTGCGCTTTTTTGATTCCCGGCCGTCCGGACGCTTTTTGGATATTCACATCTTCAAAGCCGATTGCCTTGGGCTGAATGCCTGCGCCGTACGCAAAATACAAATATGCAGGCACGGCGCTCCAGCCGTGGCAGAGGCTTCCGGCTCTGTCGAAATCATCGCCCGCCTTAATCGTTTCAAAGAAGGTGGTTCCGCCGCGGGTCAGCATGCTGCCCCACTGCATTTCAATATCGTTTCTGACCCACGAACCGTATTTTTTTGAATACTTCAAAAGCGACTCATACTTGAATATCGAATATGCCAGCGTGACGGGAACCATCGTGCCGTTCGTCAGGCGCGAAAGCGCCTTTTTCATGTTCTTTTCGGGACATGCGCCCGCATAGATGCAGATGGCCTGCGTGAGCTCGTCAAGACAGGACAGCCTGCCCTTCAAATCCATGAAGGAATAGAAGCAGCCTTTCTTTTCGCTAAAGAAGTTTTTGTGAATGGCGCGCCTCAGCTGATCCGCGATTTTTTCCATTCTTCCGGCTTCCGCATCCTTCGAAAGCGCCCTGTAAATCATGGAAAGTCTTGAAACGCTCAAAGCCAAAAAAGCATTCATCGGCGCGTCAAAGCGATTTTCATCCGTAGTTTTAAAGAAGCTGTCGTGTCCGTCAAGATTGTCCGACCATTCGTAGAAATTCCATTTATCCTCGCCGCCGTATCTGGGCGCAAGGCCGTTTTCGCGAATGCGGGCGATTGCGCTTTCCACAATCGTTTCCGCGGTTGGAAGCATGCGCTTTACAAATTCGCGGTCGCCGGAATACAGCATATATTCCCAAAGCGCGACCACGTACATCATGGAAAAGGTCGGGATATTGACCGCAACGCGCGCCGGCGCGCAAAGCTCCAGAAGATTATCGGATCTCAGCGTTCTTGCAAGCGTTTCAAGAGACGCTTTTGCAAAATCATATTCTCCGAACACATAATAGCCCGCCAGCATCTGATTTCTGGAATCCATAGCGTAAAGCGCCTGCTCGCGCCACGGGCAGTCCTCGTAATGCTCGTGCATGCATAAAAGAAGCGTCCTTTTGCAGGTGTCGTAAATCATCTGATGAAGCGCGTCCTTCAGCTGAAGATCGGCCTTTTCCGGCACGGGATAATGAACCGGCCTTACCCCCGCATAGGAAACAAATGCTTTTTTCGCATAAATATGCAGCTGCAGATACCTAAGTCCCAGTCTTCTGTAGGGATGGAAGAAATGATTTTTTCCTTTTTTCGCCTTCATAACGGAGATAAAGTTTCTGGTTCCCACATACGCGCGAACGCGCATATCGTCCAGATGCTCACCCCAGCCGACGAGGATTTCGCAATCTTCAGAAACTTCAATTTCGATGTCCATAAGGCCGGTTTCTTCTTCGCCCAGATCATAGATGAGATAAACGCCGTCGTTTTCGCCTTTTCGGAACGCGCCCGCCTCGTCCGTGATTTCAGCTATCTCACGATAGGATAAAAACGCCTTCTGGATTCTTTGTCCGATGGGCTCCCCTGCCTTATACGCATCCATGAAAACGCCCTGCGAAATAAGACGGGAAAACTTTCTTTCCTTCATCACGCAGTTCTTGATCGGGCGCGGAATGAATGAATATTCGTCACCCGTTTCTTTAGAGGGCGCAAAAGAAGCTTCTTTCTTCGTCAAATCCATGTGGAATGTGTATCCCATCTGTCCTGTAATCAGGGGCGCATCGCCCATTTTATAGACGGAATTGACGGAAGATAAAACTCTTTCGGAAGATGAATAGACACTTTTTCCGTTTTCAAAGATTTCAAAAATCACATACGGCTTTCCCGCCTTATACACGGAGGAATCGGTAAGCGTGCAGTAGCCGCCGATCACAAGATCGTTATTTCCGTTTTGCACATACTCCGAAAGATCCACAATATCGTATACGCGGCGACCCTCGTCGTCGGCAAACTGCGCCGAATATACATATTCTCCGTTTACATAGATCGCATAATGCGAATCTGCAGCAATCAGAAGGCGGATATCCCCGCCCTTATACGCAAATTCGCCTTTGAAAAGCGCGTAAGTATTCACCTGAACCGGAGCGTTCAGCCAGATGGGTTTTGCGTTTTGAAACATCGTTTAGCCCCTCCCGTTTATCCATTTGTTGATGGTTGCCGAATCCATCAACAGCATTTCATCAGAATCGTCTTTAACAAATTCGATAAGCGCAAATCCTTCTTTTTTGACGGAAAGCGCGCGCGCAAGAAGGTCTTCCCCCTCTGAAATCGGGTTTCGGATAATCCCGTTTTGCGTATGCGTCCACGCGAAAACATGCGCGTGAGAAAGCCGCTCGCCCAAATCGGAAAGCGCCGCGAGCGTTTCTTCCTTGTCCCAGTCCCAGCGGGGCTGCCAATAAAACAAGGGCGAATACTTTTCCCCTGCCGTTTCCTTCAAAAGCCTTTTAACGCTTTGGCGGTCGTCCGTCAAGGTGTTGGGATGATATTCAAGCGCGACCGATACGCCCGCTTCATATGCCTTTTCGGAAACGATCATCATCTCGTCCGTGATCGCGCGTCTTTCATCTTCCCGATATTCCGCGCTGCCCAGTGTTCCCGCCCAGATGCGGATAACGGGCGCGGTCAGCTTGATCGCCTCTTCAAGATTATACATAAACGCGTCCAAGCCCTGACCAAGCCTGAAATAGCTTCCGTAGGAAGAGACAGTCAGCCCGTGCTCGTGCGTAAGATGCAAAGTTTCCTTCGCCTTGTTTCCCTTCGGCGGCACATGAACGTCCCCGCCCCATTCAATGGCGGATAACTTCGCTCTTTGCGAAAGCGCGCAGATTTCCAAAGGCGTTTTGTTTCTGAAGGTGATGGACACAAGTCCGCTTTTGAGCATTTTGGTCGTCCCCCTTTACGCCATCGTCTCAAGCATTTTCAAAGTCACTTCGTCCTCCGAAGGAAGTCCATTTAAAACAAGCTTCATGTTGTCAATCATTCTTTGTCCCATGCGCTCGGTTTCAAGCCCGCTGGTGCCCGCCATGTGAGGCGTAATAAAGCAATTGTCCAGCTCGTTCAATATGCATTTGTCAAAATTCTTTTCATCGATAATGACGTCCAGAAGCGCAATGCGCGTCGGGTTGTCCTTAAGCGCATCGTACAAATCCTTTTCGTTCAGCTGTGCGCCGCGGCCGGTATTGATAAAGCACGCATAATCGCGCATTTGGAAAAAGTGCTCTCGCTTCAGGATTCCAACCGTCTGAGGCAGGTTTGCAATGTGATTGGAAACCACCTGACATTCGGAAAAGATCTCCTCAAGCGAGTGCAGCTGAACGCCGAGCTCCATGGCGCGCTCGCCGCTTACAAAAGGATCATACGCCCAGACCTCAAGATCGGTATCCTTCAGCCTCCGTGCGACGAGCGAGCCGATTGCGCCCAAGCCCAGAATGCCCACGCGCGTTCTGTATGCGCCGGGATGCAGGTTAATCAGCTTGTTGGCCTCGGGCCTGTTGATTTTTGCAATTTTGAGCGAAGGGAAATACCCCTTCACCGCAAGCAGAATCTGCGCGAAGGTGAATTCTGCGACCGGAACCGCATTGGCTTTCCATGCGGAAAACAAGCGGATCTTGTTCTCAAGAAGATTTCTTGCAAACAGCTGAACCGAGCCCGCGCCGTAGAACACGCACTTGAGGTTCGGGTATTTTTTCACATCAATCTTCGGAAATCCCCATGTGGAGAAAATGAAGTCCTCATCCCCGCCGGGCGCGTCGCTGCATTCAATCACGCTTGCTTTCGAGCCCAAAATACATTCCGCTTCTTGAATCTGCCTTTGGGTAAACACGCGTCTTAACGTCTTTTCATCCGCCGCAAGGAAGGCCGCTTTCATCCTTAACCCCTCTTTCTCATTTCACGCATTTTCATATAGGTATGCATTTTCACAAATCTCGGGCGATTGTATCTTTGAATGATGATAAACACGAGATTTCCAAGGGTGTAAAAAACCGAAAACAGGACGCCGTATTTCACATCAATGCCGATGGAATACACGGGCGTTAAAACAATCAATACCCAATGGACAAGCTCCGCCACGCACGTTTCCTGAATAAGCCTCTTTATTGCGTCCGCGTCCACATCCTTCTTAATGCGCTTTTTTGTCATTTTTGAAATCACTTTGCTTGCGTCCGGCACAATGTCCTTCCACCTGTGAACGAGAACCTTTGCGTAGATTTTTCCCTCTTTTTCAAACGCATATGTTCTGAACGGAAATCTGTCCGCCTTAAAAATTTGTCTCGGAACGGGAATGCCCAAAAAGAGCGTAGCTACGCCCGCGATGCCCGCCGCGATCAGATACCGAAGCGCCGAGGCCCAGAAAGTCATCCGTTTCACTCCTGTTTATGTTTTTTAGAAAGTTTCTCAACAGCCCAAAGCGCGTGAACCTTTTCCTTTTCCGTTCCGTATTGCGCCATGTCGTTAAGCGTATCTATCAAATCATATCTCTTAAGATTTGCCGCAGCCAAAGCCGCCTTCAAACGAATTCGCTCCCGCCGGGCGTAATTCCTGCCAATTCTGTCCGACAAATCCTTTACATTTCCGTCCAAAAGGTTTTCAAGGGAAATCAGGCGAGAAAATTCCTCGTCCATTTCCGTTTTCTTCTGTCCCCCGTTTCTGGGACACACATCCTGGCATACGTCGCAGCCCAAAATCCGGTTTTGGTATAGCGGGCGAATTTCCTCCGGAACAACCTCGCCGTCGTCCCTTGAACGAAGACATCTCTCGATATCGATTTTGCCCCCGTTCAGAATTGCGCCTGTCGGGCAAGCCTTTACGCAGGCCGAACAATTTGCGCACAGGTCGGAAATTCCCCTTTCTCTTCGGGGCTCGTCCGTCTCAAGCGGCATGTCCGTTACAATGATCTGCGCGTGAAATCTTGTGCCCAACCCGTCCACGGAAATCAGGCTGTTTCTGCCCGTTTCGCCGACCCCCATCTTTAAAAGGTACGGCTTGATTGCGATCTGCGCGTTGGATATCGCGCGATAGCCCGCTTTCTGGATTTCATTCGCTACGCGCTTTGCCGCATGGTACGCGCTGTTGGACGCGACGTAATAGGCGCTGACAAGCGGCTGATCCTCTTTGTCTTCATACGCCGAATACGGATACAATAAAATGATTACGCACTTTGCATCTTCCAAAATTTCCCTTGCGTCGTCCGCCACGCGCTCGTTCAAACGATTGATTTCGGGTCTTTGAGCGCGCTCCGGCAGAAATACATATGCCCTTGAAAAACCGTTTTCAAGGGCAAGCTGCTTAATAGATACTCTTAACATGCATTTTCCTTCCTTTCGGGAAGCTTGCTGATCATAAAGATTTATATGAATTTCCCCCGCAAGAGCCCAATCCAGATGCATTCTCTCGGGCTGCCCTTAAGGTTCAAAACGCATTGAAACGATAAATGCTTCTGATTCTCTTTGCAGATTTTCATGGCGTTTCTCTATTTTACCATCGTCATAATCCAATTGTACACGGGAATGTATGCAATCGGCAGAAACATAGAAGGCAGCATGTTGGCCACGCGCAGTTTTTTTCCGTTCATAAGATCTAAAAGATTGATGCCCAGCGCTATAATCAGAACGCTTCCGACCGCCTTCATTTCCCCGATGATTTCAGCGCCCAGAAAGGGCTTTATCCATACGGCAAGCAGCGCAATCGCGCCCTGATAAAGGGTGAGCGGAACGGCGGACAGCATTACGCCCGCGCCGAAGGAAGATGCGAACATAACGGCGGACACCGTGTCAAGCGCGGACTTTGCCAGAAGCGTTGACGAATCGTTTGAAAATCCCGCATCCAAAGAGCCGACAACCGCCATCGATCCCACCGAGAAAAGAAGCGTCGCGCTCACAAAGCCCTCGGAAAAGCCGCCCTGTCCGTGCAGCTTTTTCTGGGCAAAATCGCCCAATTTTTCTATTCCCTTTTCAATGCCGATCGCTTCTCCGATCAGCGTTCCGATAACAATGCACACAATCATTAAAAGCTGATCGCTCGTCGTGGTCGCGCCCATAATACCGATGACGAGCACACAGAGCGCTACGCCCTTGCTGACGGCAAAATTGATTTTTTCGCTCATGCCGTTTTTTAAAAGACATCCGACAAGGCCGCCCAGAACGACGCACGCGAAATTTACAAATACACCGATCATTTCCCTTATCCTCTACACTTCAATCAGACCCGTTCTCGCCGCGTGAAAAAGCCACTGCTGATAAAGGCCGCAGTTTTCTCCGAATATGCGTCTGGCCTCTTCTCTCACATGCTCCGGCGTTCCTTTAACGGAAAACCAGCTTTCCATAAGACGCTTGACCCAGACGTCCACGGGAAACGCTGACGCATGCCCAAGGCCAAACAGCGCCGCGCAGTCCGCAACCTTTCCGCCAACGCCGGGAAGTTTCATAAGCTCTTTTCTGCATTCCTCATAAGAAACGTCCCTCAGGCGCTCAAGCGGAAACCCGTTTACGATCATTTTGGCGGTTCCGATCAGATACTTTGCTCTGTAGCCGCACTTGATCTCCCCTCTCAGTTCCTCCTCGGAAATATTCGAAAGAACTTCGGGTGATGGAAAACCGAACAGCCTTTCACCCTTATATTCTACGCTTTGCCCGTATTTTTCGTTTAAAAGAGCGATGGTCGTCCGAATCCTTCCTACATTGTTGTTCGCCGATATGATAAACGCGCACACAGCCTCCCACGCGGGCTGATTGAGTACCCGAAGGCCCGGAAGTGAGGAAAGCGCGCGCTTTGTTTTCTCGTCAAGCCCTTCTTTTTCCAATAGCGAGGCGTAATCGCGCTCATCGTCAAAGTAATGTCCGGCAAATTCATCCTCGTCTTTATCCGTTATGAGCCGGCCCTGAACACAGGCTGCGTAAACGCCGTCTATGAACCTGAAATGAAACGCCTGCGCCGAGTCCATCAGCGTAAGCGCACAATCCATTTTTCTCATTTGTGCATCCTTTAAGATAAAATAAAACCGCAATATAAAACAAAAACCCGCGACGGTATATTTCCGCGCGGGTGATTTTCACCGCTGATTATTCGGCGGCGACTTCGGCCTTCGGATAAATGCTGACCTGCTTGCGAACTTTGCCGACGCGCTCAAACTTTACAACGCCGTCGATCTTCGCGTAAAGGGTATCGTCATCGCCGATGCCCACGTTCAGGCCGGGATGAATACGAGTGCCGCGCTGGCGAACGAGAATGTTGCCGGCGAGAACGTACTGTCCGTCTGCACGCTTGGTGCCAAGGCGCTGCGCATGGCTATCACGGCCGTTGCGGGAAGAGCCCATTCCCTTTTTGTGCGCGAACAGCTGAAGATTCATCTTGAACATGTGTCTACCTCCGTTCCCTGATGATGATCCGGATGGTACCGGGATAGTCTCTTGAAATCTCAGTCAAAGCCATTTTCAGGGTTACGAGAAGAATCTGCGCATTTTTAAGCGTTTCCGAACTACACTCCGGCTTGATATTACAGGACAAAAAGCCTGTATTCTCATCCACTTTCGTAATAATCGGAGCCTTTACGACTTCGCCCAGCCCGCCTGCCGTCGCTTGCGTAAGCGCCGAAATGGCGGCGCAGACGATGTCGGATCCATACTCACCGTAACCGGCGTGCCCCGAGGCTTCAAAGCCCAGGATATCGCCATTATCCGTCAGATAGAAAACGACTTTTGTCATGCGAATTAGCCGTTGATGGCAGTGATCTCAACCTTGGTGTAAGGCTGGCGATGACCCTGCTTTTTACGCTCGTTCTTCTTGGCCTTGTACTTGAACACGACGATCTTCGCGCTCTTAACCTGGCCTACAACCTTACCTTCAACCTTAGCGCCCTCAACTACGGGAGCTCCGATCTTGGTTTCATTATCATTGCCGAGAAGTAATACGTCAAACGATACCGTTTCGTCCGCCTGAACATCGAGCTTCTCTACAAAGATCACGTCGCCCTGCTGGACGCGGTACTGCTTGCCACCGGTCTGAATGACTGCGTACACGCGTTGCACCTCCTATACATAAATCTCGCCCGGACAAGGCTGTATGCATTGCATACATTCAAAGCCACTCCGGAGCGGCTTGCCGGATAATTATATACCAAATTCCCCGTGCATGCAAGTTATGTTTTTATTGATTTTGACGTCTTTAAATAAACTTATCATTGCACGGAATCATTGTAGCCCCGAATCGGGTTAAGAATGTGATTTTCGGGTTATTTATAGAAGAAATTTTTTCCTGCCGCGCGCGCTTCTGTTCCATTTGATGAAAAGATATGCTATAATAGAATGGATTTAATATGGGCAGGAATGTTTAAAGGAGTTTTTATCCATGTCTTCTACACAGCTGATCATTCTGGCATCCAAATCCCCGAGAAGACACGACCTTCTTTCCAAAATGGGTTTCACCTTCACAGTCCATGCGCCGGATGTGGATGAAAATATCGAAGGAATGCCGTGGGACATGGTAAAGCTTCTTTCCGAAAGAAAGGCCGAAGCGGTTCGTAAGCTTTACAGCGATGGCTTGATTATCGCAGCCGACACGCTTGTCGCGCTTGGCGACAAGGCGCTTGGAAAGCCGTCGGATCAGAAGGACGCTTTCCGCATGCTCGCGTCCCTTTCCGGGAGGAATCATCAGGTCTATACAGGCGTTTGCCTGATGGACGCAAAAACCGGCGCCTTTATCTCAAAAACCGTTCGCTCGGACGTTTACTTTAAGCCCCTGTCCCCCGCAGAAATCCTTGCCTACATCGCTACAAAGGAACCGATGGACAAGGCCGGCGCATACGCCATACAGGGCGGCGCAAAAAAATTCATCGAAAAATACGAAGGCTCATACGACAACATCGTAGGCTTCCCTACGGAAGAATTCCAAAAAATGTACGATTCATTTGTTTTGAGCCGCACGGAGGAATAGCATGAACGTTTTTTCCATGGGCGCAATCGGCGTCGATTTAGGAAGTGAAAATACCGTCGTCGCGCTTGAGGACGAGGGCGTTGTTTTACGCGAGCCCACGGCCGTTCTGACAAGCGCGGAAAACGAAAGCGAAATTATCGCGCTGGGAAAGGACGCCAAGCGCATGATGGGCAGAACCGACAGAGAAACCATGCTTCTTGAGCCCGTCTCCTACGGCGCTGTCGCGCACTCGGAGTTTGCCGCAATGTGCCTTCTCGGCATGAGTGAAAAAGCGCTTCAGAGAAGGCGCCCCTTCGAAAAAAACCGCCTTTGCGTGACCCACCCGCACGGCCTTACGCACGTTGAAAAAAACGCTCTCTCCTCCTGCGTCATGTTAGCGGGCGCAAAACGCGCGCTGCTCGTTCCCTCCGCCATCGCAGCGGCAGTCGGAAAGGATATACATATTGAAAAGGCCGTCGGCAATTTGATTGTGTCCATCGGCTCCGAAATCACCGAAATCTCCGTCATATCCATGATGGGTGTCGTTGCCTCCCGCACCATGAAAACGGGTTCCCATGCCTTTGACGAAGCGATCATCCGCTATGTAAGGCGCGAAAAGGGCCTTGTCATCGGCGCGCAGACGGCGGAAAACCTTAAAAAGGACATCGGCTCCTGCATGCCGGACGGCAATAACGCGGACACGCTCACGCTTCGCGGACGAAACGTTATTACCGGAAAGCCCTCCACGGAAACCGTCACTTCAGAGGACATCGCAAAAGCGCTCGACGAGCCGGTTCGCATGCTCGTTGAATCCATTGCCGACGCGCTTTTCAATGTGCCCGCCGAGCTCGCCGGCGATCTGATCGACACCGGCATCCACTTAACCGGCGCCGGAAGCCTTCTTCACGGTCTTCCCGAGCGCATCAAAAAGGAAACTCAGCTTAAGGTACACATCGGCGAGCACCCCGAAAACGACGCCGCGCTGGGCGCGTGCCGGATTGCGTCTGACGAGAGAATGATCCGCGCGCTTTTGAACGCAGGAAGCGCTATCGAAGCATAACATAACGGAGGAAATGATCCGTGGCAAGAGATACATCCTTTGCATCTGAAAAAAAGATATCCAAGCAAAAGGCCAGAAAAAGAAGATACATGATCTACTCCGTTCTGGTTACTTTGGTCGTATTACTGATTTTGTATTACTTAATTTCCCGCCCCGGCGGCGACATTTCCGTCGTTGAAAACGGCGCGGGCACGGTTTTTACGCCCCTTCAGCGAGGCGCAAGAACGGTAACCGCCTTTATCAAGAGCTGGTTCGGCATCGGAGGCAGCGTAGACCTTGAAGAAGAGGTCGAAAAGCTCAGGGTTGAAAACGAACTTCTGAACATCCGCCTAAACGGCCTTACCGAAGTCGAGCAGGAAAATGAGCGATTGCAGGTTCTGCTTAACGCGAGAGAGGAATACGAATCGCTGACGCCCGTTTACGCCAAGGTGATCGCCAAAGACACCGGCGTTTGGTTTGATACCTTCGCCATCAACAGAGGCGATAACGACGGCATCAAGACCAATATGGCGGTTGTAAACGCCGACGGTCTCATCGGACGCGTCTACGAAGTCGGCATGAACTATTCGAAGGTGCTCACCATCATCGACCCCCGCTCCTCTGTCGCCGCGCTCATCGGACGTACGCGCGACAACGGCATGATGCAGGGAATCACCACCGGCTCCGACGAAACGGTAGAATGCTATATGTACTACCTCCCCAACATCGCCAACGTCCGCGTCGGCGACGATGTGTTTACCTCCGGCCTCGACTCCCTGTTTCCCAAGGGGCTTAAAATCGGCTCGGTCATCGCAATCAGCCGCGAAGCCGACACGCTTGATAAGTATGCCGTCGTAGCGCCCGCAGTAGATTTTTCTTCCATTGAAGAAGTCTTTGTAATCCGCGAGGTCGTTCAGACCATTGACGAAGCGCTTCCCTCTGTTCCGACCGCCACGCCCAGACCCATCGTAACGCCCGTTCCCACAAACACCACCAGCATTTATTCCTATGCGACCCAGCAGGTGTACGACGAAAACGCGGTCTGGCTCTATCCCACCGTAACGCCCGCGCCCACCGCCACGCCGGATTCGACGATTGCGCCCTCGGCCTCCAAAAAGGTGCCTGAGGAAATGTGGCTTAACAGCTAATACAAAAGACGGAGGAAGAAAATGCGCCTTTCAAAGCGAATCTTTGCAACGTCAATGGTAATCCTGTGCGTCTTAATCGACACAGCCGTCATTCCCTTTGAGGTGGCAAATCCCGTTTATTATCCAAAATTCACGCTTCTGACCATCATCACCATCGCGCTTCTGATGGGACGTACGCAGGGAATTTTGTACGGCCTTGTCGGCGGCGTCTGTATGGATATTTCTCTTCTGATCCCGGTCGGCCTCACATCCGTGCTTTATACGCTCACGGGCTTTTTGTCCGGCTACATCGGAAGAAAAATGCGCGTTCGCATATTGTCAAGCATCGTCGCCCCGATCGTTTCCATGATGGTATACGAAATCGCCATGACGGCGTATTACATGTCCGTGGGCGGCGCGTTTGACCTGACGATGCTTTTAAACGGCTTTATCCGCTCGGTCATCGGCTGCGCGCTCATTCAGCTTATGTACATAGGATTTAAAGCAGTACTAAAGCCCAAGTATTCCCGCTACGAAAAGCGCAGATAACCTTGCTATGTCCCGAATCGAGGTGAAGTTCATTGAAAAAGTACACCGGCCGATACATATCCCTTGCTGCCGTTCTTCTTCTGTTTTTTATCGCGATGATCGTGCGCCTTTATCAGATGCAAATCGTAAATCACGATGAATACATCGCGGAAGCCGAGTATCGCTCCACAAAAACCATCAGCCATATCGGTATGCGCGGAACCATTTACGACAAAAATATGGTGCCTTTGGCCTACGACGAAAGATCCTACGACGTTCAGTTCTACAGAGATCCTTCCCGTACCTCAGACGCGGCGCGCGCCGAGTATACCGAGTCCATCTACAAAACCATCCTGATGATCGAATCCAACGGCAAGCAGACGCTTGACCCGGCTACGGAGTTCTGGCTCAAGCGGGATGAAAGAGGACAATGGGCGTGGAATCTGCAGACCGAAAGCGAAACCGTCGCCGCCACCCGCGAACGTCAGTGGCGCGGAAACTTCTTCCTTTCCAATACAGCCAAATATCCGGTCAGCGCGCTTTTTGATACGCTTTGCAAAAACTATTCGATACCGGAAGATATCTCCGAAAGCTACAAGCTCAAAATTCTCGCCATCTGGCAGGCCTCCCGCATGAACAACTACAACTCAACGCCCGTCACCATCGCCTACGACGTGGGCTTTGAAACGGTTGCCGAGGTGCAGTCTCACGCCATGGAGCTTTCCGGCATGTCCATTTCCGAAAGCTCGACGCGCGTGTATCCCTTTAAAACCATCAGCGCCCACAACATCGGCTATGTCAGCCGCATCACAACCTCCTCCGCGCTTGAAACCTATCGCGAGCAGGGCTATCCCACCGACGCGCATGTCGGCGCGACGGGTCTTGAGCTTTCCATGGAGGATCAGCTTTCCCCGTATCTTGAATACCGTCAGGGAAAGCAAATCATGGAAATCGACACGCGCGGCTCGACCGTCCGCGAACTTTCCTTTACGCCGCCGACCGATGGAAACAGCATCGTAACTACAATCGATATATCCCTTCAGGCCGTCATGGAAAAGGCGCTTGAAGAAACCATCGACTCCATTCGCGCCGATCAGGAGAAAATTCTCTATGCCGAAACCGACGAGGGCGTGCGCTGGAACCGTGTAAACGCAGCGACGCTCGCCTTTTACGGCGAAAACGGATATGAGGTGTCTTTAGCGCAAACCGGCGCAATGGTCGCAATGGATCCCAATTCCGGCCGCGTATTGGGCATGTGCTCTTACCCGTCCTTTGACTTAAGTATCTTTGAAGGCTCTTCCGTCGATCCCGGCGGATGGAGCGAAATCGCCGCAGACAGTCGAAACCCCATGTTCAACCGCGCCATCTCCGCAAAAGATACGCCCGGTTCCATCTTTAAGCTTGTAACCGCCTTGGGCGGTCTGGCGGAAGGCGCGATCACGCTTGAAACCCGTATCACTGATCAGGGCGAGTATTATAATGAAGGAACAGACAGCTCCTATAAGCCCAGGTGCTGGATTGCGGAATCCAAGCGCTATCAGCATGCCAATCAAAGCATCGTTGAAGCCATCAAAAACAGCTGCAACTATTTCTTCTACGAGACCAGCTACCGCTTGGGCACGGAGAACATCACCAAGTGGGGCGCGGCGCTGGGGCTGACCACCAAGACCAATATCGAGCTTCCCTCAGAATCCACCTCGTTTGTCGGATCTCAGGCCATGCTCTATGATCCTACCCGCTCCATTAAGGATCAGTATACCTATAAACCCGAAATCGCAGCCCAGATGATTAAGAAGCTTCTTCTGCAGATCGGCGAAGACCGCGGCGTAGAATATGAGGAAGACCGGCTGGACGAGGTTGCCAAAATGTTCTTAGACATCGTCGTAACCTACGATGTAAAGAGCGACTGGCTGCCCGCAATCCGCGATATTCTTCAGTACGACATGAACCTTCCCCGAACCTACATCGCCTCCCACTTTCTCGTAAACACCATCAATACCTATCTGAACGACCTAAAATGGACGCCTGCCGAAACCATCATGGCCGGCATCGGCCAGTCCATCACGCAGGTAACGCCCATTGCGGTTGCGCGCTATGCATCCGCCATCGCAAACGGCGGAACGGTGTACGACGCGCAGATCATCGATAAAATTATCGATCCCGAAGGAAACATCGTTTTAGACAAGCAGCCTGTAATCGCCAATCAGATTATCACGAATTCCGCCTATTTCACTGCCATTCACAAGGGCATGGAAGAGGTTACCTCGATTGAAAACGACGGTACCGCCGCCGAACAGTTCTCTAAGGCCAAGTACCCCATCGCTGCGAAAACAGGAACGTCTCAGCGTACCGATCTGGACCTTGAAAACAACGCGTGGCTCGTTACCTATGCCCCGCATGAGAACCCGAAAATCGTGGTTGTGGTGTACATTCAAAACGGTTACGCGGGCGCTCGCGCCGCGCACGCCGCGATTGAAACCATCGAGTATTATTTAGACAGCCTCCAGTACATCGAAACAAACGTAGTTTCATCGGATAATTCTCTTTCAGACTAAGAAAAGAGGTAGATTTCTTTGAGTAAATCCATCGTCATCACCTCCGGCAAAGGCGGCGTGGGCAAATCCACTACCGCCGCTTCCATTGGCTGCGGTCTGGCCGGCGCAGGATACAAAACCGTCATTCTCGATATGGACATCGGTCTTCGATCGCTCGATATGCTTTTAGGCATCGAAAGCAATCTGATTTACGATATTGTTGACGTTATTGAGGGCACAGTCGGGCTGGACGACGCGCTTTTCAAGGTGGACAGGCGCGAAAACCTCTTCCTCCTTCCCGCATCGCAATCCACCGACGCCTCCGCAGTCAGTCCCTATGACGTATCCGCCGTCATTTCTGCGCTTCGGGATCGCTTCGATTATATCCTGATCGACTGTCCTGCTGGAATCGGACGGGGATTTCGAAACGCAACCCATGACGTTGATTCCGCCATCATTGTGCTGACGCCGGACACCGTTTCCTTAAGAGGCGCGGAAAGGGTCAAGGATCTTCTTAAAATGGACGGCATAAGCGACGTCAGCATAATACTGAACCGCGTAGCGCGTGAAAAGGGCGTATCGACCGACGAATGCGTTAATCGGATGGCTTGCCCCGTGCTCGGCTTCGTGCCGGAGGATCCGCACGCATCAAAATGTCTGGCAAAAGGCATTTCCGTGCTTGAATCCGAGACGGACTCGGGCGACGCGTTTGAGCGGATTGTGCGGCGCTTACTCGGCGAAACCGTGCGCTACAGAATTCCTTTTGACACCTTAATTCACAAATTCAAAACCCATTTCGGGAAGGAGTCCGCATGCAAAGGCTAAAAAGGTTCTTTACCAAAGGCGATTTCATCCGCGGTCTGGTCGCGGACATTCGGGCCAATCGCTTTGCGCCTTCCATCATCCGGCACTTCGACTGGGCGCTGTTTTTTGCGATATTGTGTCTGGCAGGAATCGGCATTGTATCCATCTTTGCCGCTACCGCAACCGCTACCGACGTAGAGACAAAAGGCCTTTCCGCGATGCTCTCCGTTCATTCCATCACCTATGCCCGTCTTCAGCTCATCTGGTTTTTTGCCGGCGTCATCGCCATGTGCGCCGTAATCTTCATCGATTACAAGCTCTACGAAAAATACGCCGATTTCTTTTACTGGTTCAATATTTCTCTGCTGCTTCTGGTTCTGACCATGAAAGCAGGCCGCGGCGGCATGACGGCGTTTTTCAACTGGGGCAGCGAATCGTCCTCCGTGGGTCAGCGCGGCTTCCAGCCCTCTGAATTCGGCAAATTCTTCATTATCGTCTCCCTCGCGCGTACTTTCGCCAAGCGCAACAAGCCCATCCGCACCTTCCGAGAGCTCGTTCCCGTGACGATTTACGTCGCCATTCCCCTGATTCTGGTGTTTTTACAGCCCGACTTCGGAACCGCGCTCGTATACGTTGCCATTTTCGCGGTTCTGCTTTGGGTTTCAGGCACAAGTCTTAAGCTGATTGCGGGCGTTCTTGCCATCATGCTTCTGATTCTGGTTCCCGCGTGGTACTATCTGAACGCATCGTCCTCCTCCTTCCGCTTAACCCGCATTCTGATGTGGCTCAACCCTGAGGATTACCCGGACGACGCGAGACAGGTTATCAACGGTCAGATTGCCATCGGAACCGGCGGCCTGTCAGGGCGCGGCGTCGCCTCGCTCGGTTCATTCGCTTCTCTCGGCTTTATCCCTGACGATCACACCGACTTCTGCTTCGCCATCGTTTGCGAAACCTTCGGCTTTATCGGCGCCTGCACGGTCATCGCCTTTTTTGCATTCCTTCTTGGCCGCATGATCTATCATTCCTTTAAGGTGACGGACAAGTTCGGCTCCTACTGCATCATCGGCGTTACCGCCATGTTTTTGTTCCATATTCTTGAAAACATCTGTATGATTGTCGGCATCCTTCCGGTAACGGGCATACCGCTTCCCTTCATCAGCTACGGCGGCAGCAACATGCTGACCAATATGCTCTGCGTTGGTCTTGTCATGAACGTCATTATGCGTTCAAGAGCGTCCCGCGCCCGGATCAACACGCGGTATGCAAAACGCCTGTAGGCAATATTCCCCCTTTCACTAGCATAGACTACTATGCAATGGAAGGGGGTTTTTTCGTGCAAAGCAAAAACAAGCTTACGTTTCACACCGCGCTCATTCCCGAATCAAAGATTGTCCCAGAACCGATGAAGGATAAACGAGCTGAAAAACAGCCGCCAAAGCCGGTGAAGCAAATGCGTTCCGCGCGTCTCAGCGCTTCCGAGCGTCTTTTTAGAAACACATCCGTTGCATGCGCGCTTCTTCTGACCGTGATGGCGCTTAAAAACATTGACACGCCCTTGACCAATAAAATCACAAAAGCAGTAAAAAGCGTCGTCAGCATGGACATGAATCTCGCCTCCTCCGTCGGAAATCTGGCTTTTGTGCAAAGGCTTATGCCCGAAAGCGCGCTCGTCTTTTTAAACCAAACGGGCGATATGCAGCCTGTAATCCCGGTAAAGGGCGAAATTGTTCACTCTTATACCGATAATCAGCCATGGCTGGAATACCAAACCGCGTCAAACGCTCCCGCCTATTCTGCGTCAGAAGGAAAAGTAGAAGCCTGCGTTCAAACAAAAGAAGGCGATATTACAGTCCTCGTCAAAAATAGCGATGGCAGCGAATGCGTGTATGCGTTTCTTGAAAGCGCGTCTGTCAAAAAAGGAGACGTCGTTCATGTCGGCTCTCCCATCGGCGCAACCAGTAAAAACGAACAAGCCCGATTGTATTTCGAGGTTCGCTCAAACGGCATGCCCATCGACCCTACGGTTTTTTTAGGATCATAGCCTATGACGATTCACGGCCTTCGCATTCGCATCCGTCTTTTATCGCCCATCATCTTCCTTTTAATGATCGCCTTTTCCGGCATGTCGTCTGTTCTTCCGCCCCTTCTTTCCTTATCCATTCACGAGCTTTCACACATCTTATGCGCAATTCTGCTTTCTGCAAAAATTGACGAAATCGAACTTATGCCCTTTGGCGCCGCCATGCGCTTATACGAGCTTTGGCAGATCTCCCCCGCGAAGCTCATGCTGATTTCGCTGGCAGGCCCCTTGTCGAACATCCTGTTTTCAAGCTTGTTGGCGGTCTTCCTATTCTTTTTTCCTTCTTACTCCCCTTCTGTCGCGCCGTTTCTGTACGCCAGCTTAATGATTGCGTTTGTCAACCTTCTTCCCGCGCTGCCGCTGGACGGCGGACGATTCATGACGGCGCTTCTTTCCTTAAAAATGAAGCGCGCTTACGCAGTCAGAATCGGAATTTGGGCAGGGCGGATTCTGGGCGTAATACTCATTTTGTCTTCCGCATACGTTTTCCTTGAAACACGCGCCGTCCCGCTTATGCCGATTCTGGCAAGCGTATATCTTTTTGCCTCGGGAGAGCAGGAAAAACGCTATTGCGAGGGAGCGACGATGCGCATGCTTCTTCTGAATAACCAAAGCCCCAAGCCCGTTCAGCGCGCAGGCGTAATCATGGTTAATAAGTGCGCGAAGCTCCTTGACGCAGTAAACGCCGTGCGTCCCGGAGAAGACAGCCTTTTCGCAATCACGGACGACGAGGGCGAACTCGTTACGCTTCTGCCTCTTAAAAAGGTGCTTTTTGAAATCCATGAAAACTCTGCCGGCACAATGGACGCTCTTACAAAGAAAAATCAAAACAAAATCTCAAATCCCCTGCCTTAAAAAAAGGAAATCCGACAAAGCGCGTCGAAATATCCTCCCCAGAAAGAGGGGATCAGTATGTCCACTTATTATATCGGAGCTGACGGCGGCGGTACGCGCACAACAGCTGTTTTGATGACCGAAAAGGGCGAAATCATAAAAGTCCTTCGCGGAAAAGGGCTGAATTATCACGCCATCGGCATGGAAAAAGCGCAGAAGCACTTAAAAGAGCTGATTGACGAAATAACGCTCGGCCTTGAGGACAAGAGCGATATCAAAATCGGCGTAGGCATGAGCGCGCTTGACGATCTTCCAACGGAAAAGCAGCTTTGCGATTTTGCCGGCAGCCTGTTCCATAAGGAAAGCTTATTCCTCCATTCCGACGCATACATGGCGCTCATGGCGGCGACGCTTGGTCAAAGCGGCGCGCTCGTCATCTGCGGAACCGGCTCCATGGCGGTATACGCCGATGAAACGCTCAAGCAAACGCCCGCGGGCGGCTGGGGTTATCTTCTGGGCGATTACGGAAGCAGCTATCAGCTGGCGATTGACGGTATCAAAGCCGCAATCCGCGCTTTTGAAGATACGGGCGCAAAGACCGCTCTCACAGACGCTATGACGGCGCGCTTTTCGCTGACCTATCCAAGACAGCTGATCGACTATGTTTACGCTCCTTCGACCGCGCCCTCCGATATTGCAAAGTTTGCAATCGACGTACTGAATACGGCGCGCGCAGGCGATCCGGTCGCCATGGATATCGTGAAGGAGCATTTTGACATTCTTTCAAGAATCGTCGATTCCGTGACAAAGCATTCCCTTCCCGATACCGTTTGGCTCTTTGGCGGCGTGTTTGAGCACAATGAATGGGTCGTAAGTCTCTTTCAGGAAATGCTTTCGCGCTTTAAAAAGGGCGTTCGCGCATCCCTCATCCCTTATCCGCCCGCCATTGGCAGCGCAGTATATGCGATGAAAATGTGTAAAGCGCTCACAAGCGACATACTTGAAACCATAAAAAATACATATAAGGAGACGGATTTTTAGATGAACGCATTTCAAAAGTATTATGAGAACCTTTTAGCCATCGAAAAGAAAGCTTTTACCGAGCAAAACGACAAAATCGAAGCGGCGGCAAAGGCCATCGCCGACACGCTTTCCTCGGGCGGCATGCTCTACACCTTCGGAACGGGACACGCGCACATGCTGAGCCTTGAAATCTTCTACCGCGCCGGCGGCCCGGTCAAGGTGTATCCGATTCTGGACGAAAAGCTCATGCTCCACATTTCCGCCTCGGAATCGACCGGCTGGGAGCGCACGCCCGATTACGCTAAAAACCTTTTAAAGGAATACCCCATGAAAAAAGGCGACGTAATCATGCTCTTCTCCAACTCCGGCAGAAACGCCGTTCCCGTTGAAATGGCGCTGACCGCTAAGGAAATGGGCGTAACCACCATCTGCATCACAAACATGAATCATTCCTCCGCCTCCACCGCCCGCAATCCCTACGGCCTGCGTCTTTTCGAAGCCTGCGACATCGTGATTGACAATATGGGCGAAATGGGCGATGCCTGCGTCGTAACGCCGACCGGACGCAAAATCGGCCCGACCTCAACGGCTGTTGGCGCAGCGCTTCTTCAGGCCATTTGCTGCAGAGCCGAGGAAATTGCCCGCGAAAACGGCACAACGCCTGATTTCTTCGCCTCCTCGAACATTGACGGCGGCGACCAGATCAACCAGAAATACATCGACGAATATAAACCCCAGATCAAGCATCTGTAAGATCGGAGGATACAAGTATGCTCGCAGGATTCGGCAAAAGCAATGTAACGCCTGATCTTGGCCTGGAACTGACCGGCTACGGCTATTATCTTGAAAGAAAGGCGCTTTCGGTAAGAGACGAGCTTTTCGTTCGCGCTGTGTGCATCGAGGAAAACGACGTTCGCCTCATGCTTGTAAGCCACGACGTTCTGGGTATCAACAGGCACATCGTAAAGGACGTCGTCGCCGCCCTCGCCCCCCTCGGCTACGGACGCGAAAACATCATCTTCGTAAGCGTGCACACGCATACCGGCTCAAGCCTTATTTATCATGAAGGCTGCGGTGAAGTGGACGAAGACTACGTCGCAGGGTTTTCCAAAAAGGTGATTGAAGCTTGTAAAAATGCGATCGCGGATAAAAAGCGGGTAACCGGCATGCGCTCGTGCGCTGAAAAGCTCCTATCCCCCGTCGCCTACAACCGAACGCTGTTAAACGGCCCGGTTGACGACGTTGTGCGCGGCGTGGTGATTGAGCGCGAAAACGCAATGCCGGTTGCGCTTGTTTCCTACGCATGCCACGGCGTAAGTCTGGGACGCGCGACCTGCATTTCAGCCGATTTCTCCAGTGAAATCCATAAAGCCCTTAACGAAAAGGGAATGCTCTCCATTTACCTGAACGGCGTTTGCGGAGATATCGATCCCCTCCCGCCGAAGGACGGACAGACGAACGAGGAAAACCTTCTCTACATCGCAAATGCAATCACGGAAGCGTTCCTTCGAAATCTTGCGCCGTGCAAACTTCACGTAAGCGCAGGAAGGCTTTCAGAAACCCTGTCCCTCCTCCCCCTCACCAAAGAGGACGTAAAAAAGACCGCCGCGCACGCTGCCTCCAAATACGCCTCCGAGGAAGAGCCCGCCTGCAAAGTCGCCCGCATCTGGGAAAGAGAGATGCTTGAAAAGGATGAGATTCCTTCCACGGAGGACATCACCTGCGGATACGGAAAAATCGGAGACATGGGAATCGTCGCGCTTCCCTTTGAGGCGTTCACCAAAACCGGCCTTCTGATCCGCGAAGCCATCGGTTCTGAAAAAGTTATGGTACTCGGATGCGCAGAGGAGCTTTTGGGATATCTTCCCGTCAAGAAAGACATCGAACAGGAAGCCTACGCCGCCCTCGAGAGCGCCTTTCTCTATAAGCGCGTTCCCCCGGCGCCCGGCGAAGCGGAACGACTGGGTTACGCCATCGGCAATCTCCTGATGAAATCCTGAAGCACATAATATTTCATAAAAGGGGCTGTTGCAGAAGCAAAAAATCTGCAGCAGCCCCTTTTCGCGTGCCATAAACAGGCAGAAAACTTACCAATCATCATTTAAGCAGGAGAGAAATCTGTCTACAGGCAGAAAAAAGCAGACATAGAACAAAGCCAACCTCGAATCGCTTGTCCGAAATTTTGGCTTACGTCTTTTTAATTCCCGATTTTCTGGAAATTCAGAATTTCAGGTACGCTGCCGGA